>JAQWPM010000018.1 GCA_029245345.1 Longimicrobiales bacterium | reverse complement strand
GCTGAGGTGACTTATTGGTGACTCGGCTTCCTGCGGGATCTGGAAACTGTTAGGGCGCTTAGCTCAGCTTGGTTAGAGCACCTGCTTTACACGCAGGGGGTCGGGGGTTCGAGTCCCTCAGCGCCCACTTGGGCTTTGATGAGGCCCCGCTTGAGGTTCCGACCTTGGGCGGGGTTTTTTAGTTAGCGCAGAACAAGCGACTCCCGCTGTTGGGCCTCACCTGAGGCTCTGACGTGCCCCCCTGAACCGAGCCCAGCGCGGATCAGGGGGGCACAACGTCAGTTTTCGCCACTCACAGGTGTTACCTGCCGCTTCGCATCCTGACTAGGATCACGCCGTTGGCACCGCGGCTTCCGAAAACGGCTGTTTCTCCTGGGTCCTTCAGAACCGTAACCGACTGGATGGCACTCGGATTGATGCCGGCGAGCCCGGCGCCAGTCTGGATTGTCACTCCGTCGACTACCCAGAGCGGCTCTTTGCCGCCCAAGAACGAATTGGTGCCGCGAATCCGCACGCTGATTCGCCCACCGGGCAGCTGCTGGACCTGGACACCCGGGATTTTGCTCAACATGTCGCCCAAGCTCCGGAAGGCGTTTTCGCCGGTGCCTGGACCGTCAAGAGTGACTACGGACCCGGTCTGGTGGTCAGGGTCGACCGTTCCATAGCCGATGTCGACCATCTCTCTTTCCGACGGCCTGGCCCCCGCCGATGACGTGGTCGCGCAGGCCGGCAGGAACAAGAGCAGCAGCACACCGAACAGCCAGCAGTGAGCAGGGACAAGACGGTATCTGCAGAACGCGTTCATTGGAGTAACTCCCTAATGTCATGGCCCCGAACAGCCGGTGCCTGGTCCTCACCATCAAGTATAATCCGTGGGAACCGATCCCTTAGCTCTAGTCTTACCTCGTTAGCTTCTGGCCGCCAAGGGGCGGCCGCACCAACCGACCCTTTCGGTCGCCCCCGCTCCCAGGCTGTCGACCATTTTTCAGGGGGCTTGCCGAAGTACGAGTGGAGTAATATCTGTTCTCCAGTTCGGACAAGGTTGTTCGGAGATGATTCCCTTTTATTCCTCGTAATGAGGGGAGAGATATTATTTTTCATTCACTTAGGTGGGGTTTGCAGAGTCTGATTGGACTCGCTGCCGTTGTGCTTCTCGGTCTTGGCGTCATGGTAGAAGACGCTACAGCCCAAGACGACTTCGGTACCCTCGTCGGCCAGGTTACTTCCGCGGATTTGGGCCAACCCTTGGCCAACGTGAACGTCCTCATTGCGGGCACCGGACTCGGTTCCCTAACGAACCAGGATGGTCGGTTTATCATCCTTCGGGTACCGCCGGCAACGTACGAAGTGGAGGTCAGCTCCATCGGTTACTCCATGTCGTCAGTCACGGTAGTGGTCTCGGCAGGAGGGACTGCCAACGTCGAAGTCCAACTGGAACTGGACCCGTTGAGCCTCGATGAGATCGTCGTGACGGGGTACGGGACTTCGAGTAAGGAGGAACTGACCGGTTCGATCGTCTCCATCTCCGCGGTCGATCTCGAGCTCCCGACGACGACGACTTTCCAAGACATCATCCAGGGCAGCCCTGGCGTGCAGGTCACGTCGCTTGACGGCGCTCCAGGTGCGGGCTTCGACATCCGCGTGCGTGGACAGGGTTCCATCTCAGCCGGAGCCGAACCGCTGTACGTGATCGATGGCGTGCCGCTCTTCAACGACTCCAACGCAAGCACCGAGGTGAGCAACGGCGGACGGACGGTGAACACGCTCGCGTCCATCAACCCGAACGACATCGAAAGCCTCGTCGTTCTGAAGGATGCCGCGTCCACCGCCATTTATGGCTCCCGAGGAGCCAACGGCGTGGTGCTCATCACGACGAAGGGTGGCGTCGCAGGAAATGCCATTTGGTCCAGCGATCCGAAGTTCGAAATGCGGGTGCAGGGTGGCGTGTCGGACTTTGCCTTCAACAACCTGTTGCAGGGTCTGAACGCGGCGGAATACCGCGACTACTACGTCACGTCTCGGATGAACCGTGGGATGTCCCAGGCCGATGCCGAGGTGCAGCTGGCTAACCAGTGGCCGCTCCAGGAAGACAACAACTGGCGTGAGCTCATGAGCCGGAACGGCGTGACGAGGCAGACCGATCTGAGTGCCACGGGCGGGAGCGAGCGGCTCACGTACTACGTGTCCGCCAGCAACTTCGACCAGCAAGGCAACGTCGACCAGCAGTTCTTCAATCGCTGGTCGTCCCGGATCAACCTGACTGCCCGTCTCACGGACAAGTTCACCCTGGCCAACAACATCAACGTGGCCAAGACGGACCAGAACGGCATCAACGACGGCAGCTCGTGGGAGGCCCCCATGTACATGGCCGTCTTTATGCCGCCCATGCTCCCCATGAAGGACGAGGACGGGTATTGGTACAACAGGCACAGGAACATCATGGGTGCGAACCACCCTGTGGGCGGCCTGTACGAGAACCCCAAAACACGTGAGACCACACGGGTCATCAACAACCTCAGCGGAACGTATCGGCTCAACGACCAGATAACGCTGGCTTCCTCGTGGGCCGTCGACCTGTACAGTATTCACGACTACGTCTTCCAGAACATGTTCTTCGGAGACGGTCGGAACGTAGGTGGTAACTTCGACGATTCCCGCGTAGCGAACCTGAACTGGCAGGGCACCCAGACACTGAACTACACCAACACTTTCAGTGATGTTCACAGTGTAAACACGGTCGTCGGGTACGAGGCCAGCAAGAATGACAGACAGCGCACCAATGTTTGGGGACAAGGGTTCGCACATCCGAACCTCAAGCGCGGCGCGAGCGCTGCGATCACCGAAGGAACCACCACCAAGGACGAGTACACCTTCGAGTCGTACTTCGCACGGGTGAACTACGACTACGACCGGACGTACTTTGTCTCCGCTTCCTTCCGGACGGACGGTTCGTCTAGGTTCGGCCCTGACACGCGCTGGGGTAACTTCTGGGCGCTGGGCGGCGGTATTACGCTGACCAACATGTCGATGTTTCAAGACATGGGCCTGTTCGACTACCTAAAACTGCGCACTAGCTACGGTGAGGTCGGCAACGCCGAGATCGGCAACTACTCCTGGCGCGGCCTTTACGGCTTCAACAGGGCGTACAACGGTCTGCCCGGTTCTTCCCCGACCAGTGTCTCCAACACCGCGCTGACCTGGGAATCCCAGGCTTCCTTCAACCTCGGCCTGGACTTCGCTGTCTTGGACAGCCGACTGACGGGTACCGTCGAGTACTACAAGAAGACCTCCACGGATCTTCTGCTGAACGTGCCGACGTCGCTCACCACTGGCTTCCGGAGCACGCTCCAGAACTTCGGTGACATGGAGAACTCAGGAATCGAGTTCTCGCTCCACGCGCAGCTCGTGCGGTCCGAGGACTTCGACTTCGGGGTGGATTTCAACATCACCTCACAGAACAACATGATCACGAAGCTCACGGAGCCCATCCTGGCCGGTACCAAGAGAAGGGAAGAGGGCCGGGACTACCAGGAGTACTATCTATACGGGTGGGCCGGCGTCGATCCGGCCAACGGCGATCCGCTGTGGTTCACGGATGCGAGCAAGACCACGACCAGCAACAAGCTGAATGATGCGGAGCGGTTCTACGACAACAAGACGGCCACGCCGAAATATCTCGGCGCCTTCGGCTTCCAAGCGCGCTACAAGTCGATCTCCGTCAGCTCTCTAGCCACTTATATGTTCGGCCACTACCTCTATGAGAACGCCGAGCGCTTCTATCACGGTGACGGGCGGTACCTGCCGCGCTCCACCTCTCGGTGGGCGTGGGAGAACAGCTGGAAGCAGCCTGGTGACGACGCGCTCTTCCCACGGCCTTCGTGGGGTGGCGTGAACAGCTCACAGCCTTCGAATGCTGACCGGTATTTGGACAAGGGCGACTACATCCGACTCAAGGATGTCACGGTCTCCTATCGGTTCCCGACGGACGTGGCCAACCGGATGCGGTTCTCTGCACTGACGGCGAACCTCAGCGTGACGAACCCGCTCACGTGGGTGGCGGCACCAAACCTCCACTTTGACCCTGAGCAGACCGTAAGTGGTGTCTACAACACGGGTACCCCGAACTCCAAGACGTTGAGTCTCGGGTTTACCGTGGAATTCTAGGCAATGAAATCGAGCCAAGGTAAACACTACTTTATCCATATCCATAAGGTACGATCATGAGACTCTTAAAGAATGCGAAGATTGCGGTGCTGTTGCCGTTGATCATAGTCGCGTCCGCATGTGACGATCTTGTCCTGGAGCCCCACTCTGCCGTGTCGAACGACGCGTATTTCAAGCAGATCGGGGACTACGAGGCCGCTATCATCGGCGTATACGACCAAATCTCCATCGCGGACTACTATGGCCGCAGCCTCTACCTGATGGCAGACATCATGGGTGAGGACGTGAAGCAGAACGGTTCGGCGAACCGTTATCAGGAATTCGCCGACTTCGAAGGCCAGATTGTGACCGGTCACGGCTTCGAGCAAGAGCTGTGGGCGGAGGGCTACGAAGGCATCAACATGCTCAACATGATCATCCAGGCCGAGTTCGATGGGCCGACAAGCGTGCAGGCCGACTACCAACAGATCATGGGTGAGGTCTACGCGCTTCGCGGGTTGATCTATTTCGACCTGGTGAGGATGTATGGGCAGCACTACACCTTCACCTCGGGTGGGGCACACCCCGGCGTTCCCATCGTCCTGGAGCCGGATGTAACCTTGCTCCCAGCACGGAACACCGTGGGCGAGGTCTACACCCAGGCTATATCGGATCTCACTCGCGGGATTTCGATGATGAGCCAGACCCGGGGTGGATCCTTCATGATGACCGCAAGCGCGGCCCAGGCGGTCCTGTCTAGGATCTACCTGTACATGGAGGATTGGGCCAACGTCGTGACCATGTCCAATTCGGTCATCTCCAGCGGCAGGTATGCGCTGGTGGAAGGCCAGGCGTATGTGGATCAGTTCAAGGCCGGTGGGTCGTCGGAGGCCATCTTCGAGATCCAGAACACCGACACGGACGGGAACAACGCCCTCGGCAGCATGTACAGAGCCACTGGATACGGGGACTACCTCCCGGCCAAAGATCTGTTGGACCTGATTGATCCCGCCGACGTGCGGATGCAGATGTTCCAGATTGACCCTGGGCTCGCAGGGATCTATGCGAGCTATCGCGTCATGAAGTGGCCCAGCTCGACCTCGACGGACAACATTCCTGTCATCAGGCTGTCCGAGGTCTACCTGAACCGGGCAGAGGCGCACGCACGTTCCGGCAACACTGCCGGGGCGCAGGCTGACCTGAACATGATCCGCCAGAGAGGTCTTTCCAGTGCGCCGGCAGTGGTGGCTACCGGCCAGGCCCTCCTCGATGCCATTGCTCTCGAGCGGCGGATTGAGCTGGGATATGAGGGCCATCGGATCCACGATCTGATGCGCTATAAGATGGACATCAACAGGGTCGACGTCACTGGCGACGTGGCTTTCATGGGTTACCCGTGTCAGTTCTGCATTCTGCCGATTCCGCAGTACGAAACGGATGCGAATCCGAACATGACGCAGAACGCAGGATACTGATGCACTGAGGTGGGGCGCGGCGGCCGGCCTCCAGGCCGACTGCCCGCTTGGTAATGAGAAAAGGCCCGCAGGAAGCTTGCTTCCTGCGGGCCTTTTCGTATTCGCTGTCGTCGAGGGGGGGCTGCCAACGGGTACCTAAGAAAAGCTGCAGGAACCTCCGTCACGACCCGGGCGGAGCACTGACAATGGGAGGCACCCGCCACGGGCTCACTTGCCGCTGGCCCAGCTTGGCATGCCCGACAGCTATCGAATGGCCTGACCGGCCGCTCGGGGGAAGGGGGGCTCTGTCCACATGACCGAGCCATGCAACAACGCCACACCATCAGACCGACGGGTGCTCCGTCAGCGACCGCGCCGTATCGGTTGCCCCGGTCTTCCTGCCTCCTGCACCATTCCGTCCGAGATGACGAGGTGTCCGCCCACCAGGACCCAGCGCATTCCGACCGACCGCTGAGCGGGTTCCGCGAACGTCGCTTGGTCGCCGACGACGTCCGGATCGAACACCACGAGGTCGGTGTCTGCCCCGCGTTGCAGTCGACCCTTTCGTTTCATGCCCCTCACGGACGCTTCGAGCCTTTGCGCGGGCATGAGGGTCATTTTCTCGATGGCGTCGGGAAGCTCGATCACGCCCAACGTCCGCACGTACCTGCCCAGGATTCGTGCGAATGTGCCGGCTGCTCTGGGATGCCCGCGGCCGCCCTGGATCACTCCGTCGCTCGCGACCATCGCCAGAGGATGAGAGAGAGCGGCCTGAATCGTCCGTTCGGGGATGTAGTGGATGACGACAGGGACGCCGCCTTCGGCGGTGAGGCGCTCCCCGTTGGACACCAGTTCCAGGTCGCTGTAGTCGATGCCGCCGAACCGTTGCTGCCATCCGTCGTCGAAGGTCGTGGTGCCGAGTCCAGTGGCGGCGGCGGTGTAGGGGTAGATGTCGGCCATTACATCGATGCCACGAGCGAGCGCACCTTCGATCATCCAGAGAGCCGCCGCCATGTCCGTGGGGTCGGCGACCATACTGCCGATGTGTGCGATCTGCGCCGCCGCCCCGGTGATCGCCGCCGCTCCGATGACCTCCTCTACGGCATCGAGGCTGCTATTGGATGCCGGTACCGGGCCGAAGTGGCGGAGGTGCAGGTGGCAGGGGACGCCCTCGGCCGCGGCGAGTTCGAAGAGACGCAACACCTCCAAGCGTGAGGCGCCCGGCACGTACGCGACGCCGAACCCGATTCCCACGGCGCCATATCTAAGAGCTTGCCGCGCCATCACGATCATCGAACCCAGTTGCACGGGTGTAGCCCGGCGCGTATGGGTCGGTGACTCCTGCGGCACTGCGCAACGCCCCATGTCCGACTGTGGTGCCGTAGTGGTGATACGAGCCGGACTGGGCCCGCTGCTCGTACCACTCCTCGGCGTCCACCGGACCGCCGTGCATGGAAACCACTGTGGTGACGCCGTCGAAGATCTTGAAGACGGCCCCTTCGTCTTGCCGTGGAGGGGCCGCGAGGATGTCGATAAACCCCGGCGCGACCACGAGACCTCGAGCGTCGATGACGGTTACGGCTTCGAGGCTCTCCACGGTCACCGCGGCGATGAGGTCTCCGCGGATACCGATGTTCCTCACCGCATCCAGCCCAGTTTCGGGATCGATGACACGGCCCCCTAGGATGGCGATGTCGTACACCTCTTGAGCCATCCCGCGCGGCACGACGCAGAGCGTGGTGGAGAGTCAATGTGTGAAGTACGATTCTCCTCCCCCGAAGCTGAATTAGGAGTCGAGTGATGCGTCGACATGCCGCCGTAGCCGTCTTGGTCGCCACCCTCGTTCTGGTTTCGTGCGCGCGCGAAGCAGGGGACGGCGGGGACGACTCACCTTTCGATATCCTGATCACAGACGCCCGGATCGTCGATGGTGCGGGAAACCCTTGGTTCCGTGGGGACGTGGCGATTCGCGGAGACCGCATCGCGGCGGTCGGTCACTTGGGGGGAAGGCAGGCCACCCGCACGATCGACGCGGCAGGCCGGGTTGTCAGCCCAGGCTTCATCGACATGATGGGTCAGTCGAGCCTGGTACTCATCACCGATCCGCCGAGCGCAGAGAGCAAACTCAGGCAGGGCATCACGACGTACTTGTCGGGGGAAGGGGGATCACCCGCGCCGCGTAGTCCCGAGACGTCAGGTACGGGACCGGTTGTGGACGGCGACACCCTGACGTGGCGCACCTACGCGGAGTATTTCGCGGTCATGGAGCGATACGGGATCGCGCTGAATGTCGTGCATGACGTGGGACTCACGCAGGTCCGGCGCGTGGTCTTGGGAGAGGACGACGTCCAGCCATCGACCGAGCAGCTCGAAGAGATGAAGGCTCTGGTGCGTCAGGGCATGGAGGATGGCGCGATCGGGGTCTCCACTTCGTTGATCTATCCGCCCGCGATCTACGCGAGCACCGAGGAGTTGATCGAGCTCACCAAGGTCGCGGGGGAGTACGGCGGTACCTACTTCACGCACATGCGCAACGAGAGCCATGCTGTGCTTGAAGCGATCCGCGAAGCGATCGAGATCGGTGAGGGTGCCGGAGTGCCGGTGCACATCTACCACCTGAAGGCGGCGGGCGAGGAGAATTGGCCACTCATGGCCGAAGCGCTCGCGCTCATCGATTCGGTCCGAACCGCCGGCATGGATGTCACCGCCGATATCTATCCGTACGTCCGCAACGGCATCGGATTGGGTTCGTTCCTGCATCCCCGGCACTACGCCGAGGGCACAGAGGCCTTCCTGGAGACACTCGGGGATCCCCAAGTGCGTGCGGAACTCCGCCGCGAAGTGGAGACGACAGCAGACTGGGAGAACTGGTACCGCCACGTGGGCATGGATTGGGACAACGTCCTGATCGTGTCCGGGTCCAACGCGGTCGACGAACGTGTCATCAACCGCTCGGTGGCCGGGGCCGCTCAGGTCCTCGGAACCGACGTCTGGAACACCTTCTTCGACCTGGTTCAGGCCAGAGGGGTAAGCGTGAATCCGCGCAGCATGAACGAAGAACAGAAGTGGCAGGCGCTCGCGGCCGACTTCGTGATGATCGATACTGACGCCTCTCCCGTGAACCCAGCGACGTCCGCGAGCGCGCATCCTCGCGCGTTTGGTGCCTTTCCCAGAGTCATCGCGAAATACGTTCGCGAGGACGGGGTGCTCAGCTTGGAAGATGCCGTACGCCGTATGACCTCCTTGGCTGCGCAGCGACTGGGCCTGCACGATCGCGGCCTGATCGCACCCGGCCTGGTCGCGGATCTCCTGCTCTTCGATCCGGAAGCGATCCGGGACGTCGCGGATTTCGGTGACGCCATGCGGTACGCGGAGGGTATCGACTACGTCTTCGTGAACGGGGTTCCCGTTATCGACGATGGCGTGCTCACAGACACACGTCCCGGGCGGCTGTTGAGGCGGTGAGTGACCATAACCGCTCTGGACGCCCTCGCCATCCGGTGAACCCCGTGGGCCAGGTACCACCAATCAACGAAGCGATTCCCTAGAGGTCGCCAAGTCCGCGAAAGCCAAGCACTGTGAGCCGTTCCTCACACGCAGGGGGGCGGGGCTTCGAGTCCCTCAGCGCCCATTCTTCATCGTGCGTACGCAGACGTTCTTGCCTGGGTGCTCTTGGAGCGATCGTGTGCTATCAGCGTTCCGGGAACGAGCGCACTGGTATGCGGAGACCAAGACGCTTGCCTACGTCGCGCTCGAGAGTGCCCAAGAGAATAAAGCACGGTCCGAGGTACGCTTGGTTCCGTAAGGCTGGAGCCACCGGGCGGATGCTGCGGTGTGTAGAGGACGCGGACGACGGCAGGTCATTGGAGATTGCGACATGACGAAGACGACACGGTGGGTCGGGATCCTAGCCGCGACCGCGGCGCTGGTCCGGGAATGCCTGCTCGAGAATTAGTCGGCCTCTGTTCTCTGCTCGGCCACCGCGCCGATTCCGCGTAACGTGACGGGCGTGTCATCTGCGAGTGCGGTCGCGTACCGACGCTCTCCGGATGTCTCGTCGCGCATTAGCGTCATGAAGACCCCGCCGAGGCAGAGCATCGCGATCAGGTTGGGAATCGACACGACCGCTACTGCGATGTTCGCGAATACCCAAAGTCGGTCCACATCGGCGACGCCCGCGACGAGCACACCAGGCAGGAAGTAGAACCAGCGCAACGTCTTGAACGGACGCTCACCGACGAGGCTCACCAGGCAGGTCTCGAAGTAGACGAAGAAGCTGATTTGGGTCGAAAGACAGAACGTGGCGATCGACACCGAAACGATCAGCGACGCCACTGGTAGCGGGAGCACCTCTGCGAATGCGGCTAGGACCAGTTCGATTCCCGATGCGCCGGTGGCCATGGCTCCGGTCGACAGGATCGCGAATGCGGTGAGCGAGCAGATCACGATCGTGTCGAAGAAGACCTCGAATGCTCCCCAGACGCCTTGCTGGAACGGATGCTCAGTCTCAGCGGTGGCGTGCACCATGGGCGCGGTGCCGAGCCCTGCCTCGTTCGAGAGCATCCCACGGGCCATGCCTTGCTTGATGGCCTCTGCGACCGCCACGCCGGCGACACCACCGGCCCCAGCGGAGGCGGTGAAGGCGCTCCCGAAGATCGACGCGAACACCGCGGGGATCTGCTCGGCGTTGAGTAGGATCACGACGATCGCGCCTGCGAGGTACAGGAGTGTCATGAGGGGCACCATGCGACCGGAGAAGCGGCCGACCCGGCGCAATCCTCCTAGCGCAACCATGGCTGTGATGACGGCCATAACCCCTGTGACGAGGTATGGATTCAGATCGTAGCTAGCGAGGAAAGCTCTACCGACTGTATGTGCCTGCAGCATCGAGGCGGCAACAACCGCATTCACGAGCATGCCAAGACTGAACAGCACGGCGAGCGGATTCCATCCGAGTCCGCGTCGAATGGTGTGTTGGGGTCCGCCGCGCATCTGGCCGTCCTCGCCCCGTTCGCGATAGTAGACGCCGAGCGTGATCTCCACCGTCTTCGACATCATGCCGAAGATCGCCATGACCCACATCCAGAAGATGGCACCCGGGCCACCGACCGAGAGAGCGGTAGCGACGCCCGCCATGTTGCCCATGCCGACCGTGCCGGCCAATGAGGTGGCAGCGGCCTGGAAGGGACTCATCAGAGCCGATGATCCGCCACCTATACTCGGTCTGCGGCGGATGCTGCAGACCGTCCGGCGCACGATGTACGACAACCCGGTGAATTGGAAGAAGCCCGAGCGGATCGTGAAGTACACGCCGACTCCGCCAATGAGGACCATGGTCCACGGGCCCCACAACAACGTGTCGATCGTAGCCAGCGAGTCGAGGAAGATATCCATGGGCGGGTCTCTACCGGTTCACGGTATTGGGAGCTTCGTAGGCGATCACGCCGCCCACGATCGCAGCGTAAGCGGCTCCGCTCGTGTAAGCGCGGATGGCCTCTTCGGGCGTTACCGCCTGCTCCGGGTACCAGCCGCCCCGGGGTTCGGCGGAGGGGTCGCTCCGGGTGACCGCAGAATGCAAGCCATAAAAAGGGCCATGACTCGAACCCGGGTTGTCCGAGTTGAAGGTGAGCGGGACTCCGAGCTCGAGCATCGTCCTCCAGGCGAACGAGTACAACGAGCCACCGATAAGAACGAGATCGGCGGACTCGGCCTCAGGGCCGCTGCAGGCGGCTAGGCTGATTGTCAGGGCCAAACCGAGCGTGCGGCGTTGTTTCGTGCGGCTGGCCATGTCGATCATACCCATGCTCCAAGGGGTCGTTGAGGGTTGCCAACGTAGCAGGTGAGCGCGATCCAAACACGCGGGGTGCTTGCGTGATCTGCCAACGGACTGGGAGACTGGGGTCTCCTGTCAGTGCCTCAAACCGAGTGGACTATGCGCCGTCCGGTCGTTGGGACCTACATCATCGGTCAAACGCCCCGTCCGGATCTCACGGATGGTGTTTCAAAGCGTTTCCCCGATGTCGACTTCGTGGTGGTGGGAGCCCTCGATGGTACAGCCGTGAGCGCCGTGCCTCCGCCGCGCAGTGGCGGCTTCCCGCTCGAAACCACGCTCCAGGACGGCACTCGTGTGGAAGTGGACGCTGAGGTGCTCGAACCGAAAATCCAAAACGCTATCTCGGCGTTGGACAGTGAGGTCACGGCGCACCTGGTGCTTTGTGCCGGACCGTTCCCTGGGTTGGTCGGGGAGCAGCCGCTCATACGGCCATTCGAGCTCAGCGCGTCTGTTCTTCGCGAGGAGGGTGTCGAGAAGTTGGTGGCCGTCGTCCCATTCATCGAACAAGCAGGGCCGTCCGTAGCCAAGTGGGCCTCCGCGGGCTTCGAAGCCCAGGCCCATGTGGCGACTCTGGCAGGCTTTGTGCCGGATGACGGCATGCGTGCCGGAGGCTCAGGCCCGGTCGGTCGTGCACTCCGCGATGGATTGAGTGCGAGTGCGCTTCACGCGGATGCCGACGCGCTGGTGTTCGACTACGTTGGCCTCTCTCCCGCCTTGTTGGACCTCACGAGGACCCTGCTCGAACTCCCTGTTTTTGACCTAGGGGAGATGGCTATCAACGCGCTCGATGCGGTGTTGGCCGACACGTAACCTCTTCCGAGACATCATGACACAGGACGCGCCGCTCGACCTCGCCGTGAACGGGGACATTGTTCGCCCCGACGGCTCTGTTCTCAGAGATGGCTGGCTCTCGGTCCAAGGAGGGCGAATCGTCGCGTTGTCGGCGTCCCGGCCCGAGGCCGTCGAGGTCCTGACAGCTCGTGGTATGCTCATCCTCCCCGGCTTTGTCGACGCCCACGTGCATACCCGCTCGTGCGTCGACGAGGGCATCACAGCGACCACACGTGCTGCAGCTGCGGGGGGGACGACAACGATCATCGATATGCCCTTCGACAAACCGGCCCGACCGGTGAATTCGAAGGAGACGCTTGTCGCCAAGATTGAAGACGTGGGTCGAGAGGCCGTCGTCGATGTAGCCCTCTACGCGACGTTCGGACCTACTGGTGACCTATCCGTCTTAGGCGAAATGGCGTCTGTGGGCGCGGCTGGTTTTAAGGTGTCGACCATTGAAGCCGATCCGTTGCGCTTCCCTCGGATTCCGGACGGGAGGCTGTACGAGGCCTTCCAGGAGGTCGCAGGGACCGGATTGCCGGTCGCGGCGCACCAAGAGAATCAGGAGATCATCTTCTCTCAAGAAGAGGCCTTTCGTGCTCGCGGAGATACCGCACCGATCGATCATGCCCTCAGCCGCCCACCCGTGGCGGAGGCGGAGGCTGCGGGCAGACTTCTCGAGTTGGCGCATTGGACGGGGGCTCGTCTCCACATGGTCCACGGCACGCTCGCGCGCACGTTCGACCTCATCGACTGGAACCGGAGTCAGGGTGTCTCAGCGACAGGAGAGACGTGTCTGCAGTATCTGCTACTGACCATGGACGCGCTGAGTGCCCAGGGAGGAAGGGCCAAGTGTAATCCGCCGCTTCGATCGCAGGACGAGGTCGACGCCTTGTGGGCGAGGCTGGAGTCAGGGGCCATCGACATCGTGACCTCGGACCACTCTCCGTATCCGCTCCATCGAAAAGAGACGCCGAACATCTTCGACGCTTTCGCTGGCATGCCTGGGGCGGAGACACTCGGGCCGCTTCTGTACAGTGCGGGTGTGGCCACGGGACGCATTGACCTCGCTCGGTTCGTCGAACTGGTGTGCTCGGGACCCGCAGATGTGTTCGGCCTCGTGCAAAAGGGTCGGTTGGCAGAGGGAAGCGACGCCGACTTCGTCGTCTTCGACCCGAACGCCGAGTGGACCGTCCAGGACGACGCGACTCACTACGCCGTTGGCTGGTCGCCCTATCACGGACAGGAAGTCAGAGGCCGGGTCGTGTCGACGTGGCTCCGGGGCTCGTGTGTATTCCGAGATGGTGACGTCGTCGGCGAGGCCGGTGTGGGCAAATTCATAACCCCCATCTAGAACAGACCACCTCACATAGACTGAGACTCATGGATCTTCAGGGCGTTTTCCCCATCCTCCCCACTCCCTTCGACGACGCAGGACAGGTCGACGAAGGCAGCATACGGCGTTTGATCGACTTCGAGCTCGCCGTCGGCGTACACGGCGTGAGCGTGCTCGGCTTCATGGGCGAGGCGCATCGGCTTTCGAATGAAGAGCGTCGGCTCGTCGTGTCGACGGCAGTAGGCCAGGCGGCAGGGGCGTTTCCGACGTGGGTCGGGGTCCTCGCGTTTGGTGCCGCGGGAGCGATCGAGCAGGGCCTCGAGGCCCAGGAGCTCGGTGCTGCGGGTGTCTTTGTGGCGCCCCTCGGGGTCCAGAACGACGAGGCGATCTTCGACTACTATGCATCGGTCGCGGAGGCCCTCGACATCCCGGTGTCGATCCACGACTTCCCGGAGTCGTTCAAGACTCTGCTCTCCCCGACGCTGATCGCTCGCATGGCGAACGAGATCGACGGGGTCGACTACATCAAGCTCGAGGACTATCCCTCGCTCGAGAAGATGACCCGCGTACAAGAATTCGCACCTGCAACGATCGGGATCTTCGGGGGACTCGGGGGCATGTACTTTCTCGAGGAGTTGCAGCGCGGATCGCGCGGCATCATGACGGGTTTTGCGTTCCCGGAGGTCCTCGTCGCCGTGTATGAGGCGTTCAGGTCGGGAGACCGTGAACGAGCGGCAGAGATCTTCTTCCGCTACGTGCCCCTCATTCGATATGAATTCCAGCCGAAGATTGGGCTCGCGTACCGCAAGTTCACGTATCGAAAGCGAGGGATTATCGACTCATCCTTCATTCGTTCTCCGGGCCTGCAAATCGGTGCGTATACAGAGCAGGAGCTGACCGCGATCGTCGAGCGGGTCGGCTTCTCCCTAGCCCTAAACGGCCCGCAGCGTATTCTGTAGTCAGCGATCGGCCGGCTCCGAGCGCTTCGAGACCTATCACCACTCATCAGCAAGTATCAGGGATCACCTCCATGCGCGTGAGCTACGGTTCGTTGGCCAGCGGTTTGTTCGTTGCAGTCGTCGGTTTGTCGATGGCAATGCCTGGGGAGACGCAGGCTCAAGATGGGTGGACGCCCGCGCTTCAGATGCAGTACAAGGCGGTCCAGGGCATCGAGATCGCCCCGGACGGCCAGCACGTAGCGTTCATGGTCCGGGAACCCATCATGGAAGGCGAGAAGTCGGAGTACCTCTCGCATATCTGGATTGCCGATGCGGACGGGAGCGGCGCGCGCCAATTCACCCGAGGGGACAAGTCTGTCGGGTCTCCGAGTTTCTCGCCTGATGGGAATCACCTCGCGTTCACGTCGGAGCGGTCAGGTGAGAATCAGATCTGGGTGATGCCGATCGAAGGTGGTGAGGCCTGGCAGGTGACCGATGCAGATCCTGGGGTCAGTGCTTTCAGTTGGTCTCCGGACGGACGCAGCTTTGCGTTCACGCAGCGCGATCCGGATACGGAGGAGGAGAAGACCGCCAAGGAAGAACTCTCCTATATCATCCGGGTCGACCAGAACTTCAAGTTCAACCACCTCTATGTTGTGGAGGTTGGGGACGGTACGGGCGAGCCCGCTGAAGTGGAGCGCCTAACGGAAGGGCCCTTTCATGTATCCGGTTTCGATTGGGCCCCGGACGGCTCGAGCATCGCCTTCGGGCACCAGGCCGATCCCAGGATCAACACGGGGATGATTGCCGGGGATATCGCCCGTGTATCGGTACCCCAAGGTGCGGTCACCCAACTCGTGACCGGCCAGGGTTCTGAGGGACAACCGCTGTGGTCACCTGATGGCGCTTGGATCGCTTACGTGAGCTCGGGGGACCAGGCAGAGCCGATCGGCCTAGGAGACGTCTTCTTGGTCTCCCCAGACGGCATGAAGCAGAAAGCTTTGGCTCATACACATGACCGGAGTGCGGGACTCGTTCAGTGGACGCCGGACAGCCGCGCGTTGCTTGTCAGCGAAACAGTCGGTACCGAGCAGCACCTGCAGAGGCTTCCCGCGGACGGCTCTGAGGCGAGTGTGGTGACAAAGGAGCGGGGGGTCTACGGCGCTTTCTCGTTCTCGGACGACTTAGAGACGATGGCCTACACGTTCCAAACCCCTGAGATGCCGGCCGATGTCTATGTGGGCGACCTCGACGGGACGGACGGCGTACGCGTCTCCGACGTGCACGCGGGTGTCCCGAGGCCGGAGATGGGACGCACCGAAAAGCTGACGTGGACGACGTCGGACGGATTGGACATCGATGGGCTTCTCACGTATCCCGTGGGCTACGAAGAGGGCACACAGGTGCCCATGATTCTGAATGTCCACGGTGGCCCAGCAGGAGCGTTTGTGGAATCGTTCACCGGTAGTCCTGGGATCTATATGCTGCAGAGTTGGGCCCAGGACGGATACGCGGTCCTCCGCCCCAACCCACGAGGCAGTACCGGCTACGGCAAGGAATTCCGGTTCGCCAACTTCCAAGACTGGGGATACGGCGACCTCGATGACCTACTCGCCGGTGTCGACCTGACGGTTGAAATGGGTGTGGCCCACCCGGACAGTCTGTTGTTGATGGGGTGGAGCTACGGTGGGTACATGACTTCGTTCGCGGTCACTCGCACCGATCGCTTCAAAGCGGCCAGCATGGGTGCGGGGTTACCGAATCTTGTCAGCATGGTGACGACCACGGACGTCCAGGATTATTTGGCCGGTCACATGGGGGGCGAGTTCTGGGACGACTTCGAGACGTATGAGAAGCACTCGGCGATCTATCAGATCGACAAGATCGACACGCCCATGCAGGTCATTCATGGTGAGAACGATCTAAGGGTGCCGTTCACACAAGGTCAGGAGTTCTACCGCGCGCTCGACCGGAAGGGTGTCCCAACCGAGATGATTGTGTTGCCGCGGACGCCGCATGGTCCTCGTGAACCGAAGCTCTTGATGGCGGTTCAGCCGGCCATCAAAGAGTGGTTCGTGAAGCACCTGAGGCCGACGAGGGTGATTTCCGACGACCGTTAGCGGATCTTCTCGGCTCGGACATCGCGTCCGCCCTGATGAAGGACGAGCCCGGTTACGGATCCTAATTCGTCCTTCGTGAAGGTCATTTGTGCATTCACGCCGCGAATGAAGAAGTCTGTCTCCGACTCGGGGGACATCGGCAAGGCGTCCTGGCCATCGGGCTGAACGAACAGCGCTCCATCCGTCAGGGTGATGGTCAACTCAGTGTCTTCCATCATGTACACACCTGCGTAAACGCTGAGGCTCTCTTCAGACACGGCGACCTCCGTCCTCTCTACCGGTGGTGCGTAACCACGCGGCACGGGCGGGGCCTTTGTGTCCCATCGGTAGAGGGTCTGAATGCGCTGGCTGATCTCGTTCATGACGCCGCCGCCTTGGTCGGCATTGGTCATGATCGCGAAGCCGTACCCCTTCACTGTGTGGGCCATAAGGTTGCCCCTGAAGCCCCAGTTGGAGCCGCCGTGCTGGAAATACCAACCCTCGCCTTCCTTTTCGAGACCGAAGCCGACCGCGAAGTCACCGACACCCACGGGTGTCACCATTTCACGCGCCGTCTGGCGGGTGAGGACTCGGTTCGATTCTCCTCTCACTGACTTCTGTACTTCGATGGCGAAGCGGGCGAGGTCGGATGCGGTGGTCCACAGGCCAGCTGCGGCCATTTCCGGATACACGTGCCACTTGGATCCTCTCGACTGGCCTTCGCCGTCGTGGGCGCGCGCCGCATTTCGGTCGTGCTCGGGCGAGATCGGCTGTTGATACGAACTGCGGGTCATTCCTAGGGGCGTCAGCACGTCGTCTTGCAACACCTCCGCGAATGGGCGACCGCGCGCGTCCTCGAGCGCCTGCTGCTGAAGGGTGACGCCACCCCCTGAGTACTCGTATGCCTGATACGGCGCTCGCTCCATAAAGAGTTTGCCGACGTTGGAGTCCTCGTGGCCGTCGAAGATTTGGACTGGGGTTGGGATCGGGTCCGCTGGGTCGTAACCGGGGAAGCCGAAGGCGTCTCCGAGGCCTGATGTGTGGCTCATTAGGCTGCGGGGGGTCACAGCTTGGCTCGTCGTCATCTCACCGCCGTCCAAATGCCACGACGTGAGGATGTTGTTGATGTCGTCGTCGAGTCCGAAGAGCCCGTCCTGCACCGCCTTGAGCGAACCCATGGCCGCCACCGGCTTACTGATGGAAGCGGCCTGAAACATCGTCTCTGTGTCGACCGGCGCCCCGGTCTCGACGTCGGCAACACCGTACCCTTTAGCCCAGTGGATCTTGAAGTCTCTTATGACCGCGATGCTGACACCCGGGACGTTGAAGTGATCCATGAGCTCTTGGATCGTCATCGCGGCGAGCGGATTGTTCCCCGGGTCGGTTTGTGCGCCTTCAATGGCAGCCCTCTGCTCTGGGGCGCTCATTTGAGCTTGACTGCTCTGCGGGACGATGGTGACGAGAAGGGCTAGTGCGACGCTGGCAGGGATATTCACGAGAAGGCACTCCGGGCCGGATCTACAACGAGTCGTACTCAACTGTCGTGTCCCCGCTGGGGCGAGACAAGGAGCCTGAGTCAACGGCCTACGGACAGCGTGGTCCGTAACGAATCCACATCGGCAGTCAGGATTGCGTCGCCGTTCGCAACGACCGACGCGGAATCGATCGCCGCCAAGGCCGCCACGGTGTTGCCCATCGTGATGAAGTCCGCGGCGACGTGGAGCCATTGCCTCCCAGGCGCCGCATAGCCTGCGGCGAGCGCTCGGCGGCGGGCCGCGACGGCTTGTCGCGGTCTCCCGTCGGCACTGAGCGCTTGTGCGAGCAGATGGTGCGTGGACGCGTTCTCCGGCGCGAGAAGCGTTGCCGCGCGTGCTGCGGCGGTGGCCTCAACGAGTCTGCCGAGCCGCCGTGCCGCGTCGGATACGAGCGTCGGGGCTTGGTATTGGTCGGGCCGCTCTTCCCAGGAGCGCCGCAGAAAGTAGAGCGCTGGTTCCAGCCGCCCCAACCGGTAGAGGTGCTGACCGAGGGACAGCGCGTGGTCCCACCGGAGCCCCACGAGTCCCACTGAGACCTGATAGGCGCGCAGCCCTCGGGTGACCTCGTCCCGACTCAGGTAGTGCTCGCCGAGCTGCTGCCAGCCCAATCCAGATTCAGGGAAATGCTCCAGAAGACTCGTCGACAACGTTTCGTTGTCCCGCCAGTCCGGCATACGTGTCGCGCTGCGAATGCCACCCGCAAGGACTACCACCAACCCGCACGTGACGCCCACCCGTGGGCGTAACGCCTCAAGTCGAGTCAGCCCCCAGGCCGCGATGAGTGCGGCGCCCACCGAAGGTAGGTAGAGGCTGCGCTCGGTAACGATGACCGGACTCAGATAGAGGAGGTTCGCGACCGGGAGCACGGCTACCGCTGCCCACAGGACTCCGAGCCCCACCAGCCGGATGGACGTCGAGCCCTCACGGAGTGCCGCCCCCCGCCGCCATGTGATCCCGGCGCCCGAGAACGCGAGGATGGCGAGGCCCACGCCGGACAGCCCCAGAAACGTCCACCCGAATACGACGGGGATGATCCCCGGGCCGTAGTCGATAGAAAGGTCGAGGGGGAATACCATGAGTCGGACGTAGTGAGTCCACGCCTGAGTCACGGTCCAAAATCTCGGGATCTCCGCGAGAAGGTCCATCCCGAATGGCGGGGGCGTGCTGGCGAGCGTACCCAGGACTCCCATACGAGCCACGAATATCAAGCCGAAGGCCGCCGCCATCAGGCCGTACAGAGGGCCCCGTGACCACAGATATTGTGGAATGTCCTTGGGCGTCAACTCCTGGCGGGCTGCGTCGAGGAGAAAGAGCAGAGCCGGAAGGATCGCGGCTCCCTCCTTGGAGAGGACCGCCAGGCAGAAAAGCAACGTGACTGCGACCGCCCTCCCGAGCCCGTAGCTGGTCTTCCCACGCAGGTGCAAGAGGCAAGCGCCAAGGGCAAACATCGCGGCCCACAACTCGGACATGCCCGACACGTTCGCAATGACCTCGGAATGGACGGGGTGAATCGCGAAGACTAGACCGCCCACGAATGCGATGGTGGGTGACGCGAGTTGGGCGAGCAGCAATACCACGAGTGCAGTTACCGCTCCGTGCATGACGATACTGACCCCGTGGAACGTCGCGGGGCTGTCGCCTGCCACGCCCCAGATCATGGCATAGGTCGCGGTGGCGACGGGGCGCCATGCCCCGACTTCACGCTGAGTGCTGCCGTGCCAGGAGGGTTCCAGGAGGCGCTGCGGCAAGTTGGACAGCTTGTGGATGCCGGGATCGTCCCTGGTGAGGAACTGACCGTCCCGGGTGAAGTTGTTGCTGAGCGCACCTAGGTGCACGACCATCGCCAGCGCTGCCGCGATCATGACGGCGGCGCGTGTGCTCACGTGCTTCGCCAAGGCGGAGTTAGTCTGCAGCCGCGCTTCCTTGGTCGCTCTCCGGTTCGATGCGAACGGGGCAGACCTTGAGCTCGGCGGTTTCTGTTATCGGGTCATAGCCTGACCCGGTAAGAATATTCACGGGCACGTCGTTGAACGAGAACGAGCTGAACACAGTGCCCCTGGGCGATCGTTTCGTCGCCTGGACCTTGACTCGTACCGAGCCACGTCTGCTCGACATCTTGACGAAGCTCCCGTCCGCTACGCCCCACGCAGCCACGTCGTCCGGATTGACCTCGAGGGTCTCTTCTGACAACAGGTAGTCGATCCCGGAGGAGCGCCCGGTCTGAGTCCGCGAGTGGTACGCCTCAAGCCTGCGCCCGGTCGTGAGCCACACCGGATAGTCATCGTCGATCGTCTCTGCGGGGTCGCGGTAGCGGATCAGCTTGAAGATCCCACGCCCATTTATGAACTCCTCCTCGTGCAGTCGAGGCGTTCCTGGATGACCTTCCTCCGGGACGGGCCACTGGTACTCGCCGAATTCGATGCGATCCCAGTTCAACCCATGGTACGTGCTGGTGAGTTCACACAGTTCGTTGAAGACTTGGCTGGCATCGGTATAGTCGAAGCCTTCGAAGCCCATGCGCTGCGCGAGCTGCGAGATGACCCACCAGTCGGGCTTCGCTTCGCCCGGCGGTGGAACTGCCTTCCGCAGGCGTTGCACACGGCGCTCGGTGTTCGTCTGCGTGCCGTCGGTCTCGCCGAAGCCGGTCGCGGGAAAGACGACGTCCGCGAACTCTGCGGTCTCGGTCATGAAGAGATCACACACAACAAGGAAGTCGAGCGCATCGAGCGCATGTTCGCAGTGTGTCCGGTCCGGGTCGGTCACGACGGTGTTTTCGCCGTCGATGATCATCGCCTTGATGGTGTCACCGGCCAGCTCGAGTGCTCGCACCTTGGTGATGCCTTTCTCGAGATCGACCTCCCGACCCCATGCTTTGGCGAACTTCGCTTGCATCGCCGGATCGGTGACCGACTGGAAACCCGGATAGTTGTTCGGGATCGCCCCGACATCGCCGGCCCCCTGGATGTTGTTCTGGCCTCGCATGGGGTTAATCCCCGTCCCCTCACGACCGATGTTGCCGGTCATGAGCGCCAGGTTACACAGGCTCTGAACGTTGTCCACGCCGCAGATGTGTTCCGTGATGCCGAGCGTGTAGTAGATGGCTCCGCGTTCGGCCCGCCCGTAGAGAAGGCCCGCCTCTTCGATCTGCTCCGGCGGGACGCCGCAGATCTGCGACGACCACTCGGGCGTGAATTCCTTGATGTGCTCGAGGAACGCCTCAGCCTCCGCCGTGCGACCTGCGACGAAGCCTTCGTCGACCAGGCCCTCTCTGTGGATGACGTGCGCCATACCGAGCAGCAAGGCCGCGTCGGATCCGACACGAAGCTCTAGGTGCATTTCCGCGTAATTCACGAGTCCGATCTTACGAGGATCAGCCACGATCATCTTCGCCCCGTTCGCGATCGCCTTCTTGAGGCGCGTCGCTGCGACCGGGTGGCACTCGGTCATGTTGGTCCCGATGCAGAAAATCACATCGGGCTTTTCCATGTCCTTGAGTGGGTTCGACATGGCGCCCCTACCGATGGTTGCCGCCAGACCGGCGACTGTAGGGGCGTGTCAGGCACGGCTGCAATTGTCTATGTACGAGGTGCCCAGCCCAGCCCTCACCAGCTTCTGCATCATGAAGCCGGCCTCATTCGGCGCTCGCCCAGAGGCGACGGCGTAGAGGCTGTGACGCCCGTGTTCGTTGACCGCAGCCAGCAGGCCCGCAGCAGCCTTGTCGAGCGCCTCATCCCACGTGGCGGGGACGAGCTGCCCGTGGTCATTCCGCACGAAAGGCGTTTTGAGACGATCGGGGTGATGTACGAAGTCGAAGGCGAACTGGCCCTTCACACAAAGCGCGCCCTCGTTCGCGGGGCCGTCCATGGCCGGCTGGATGCCGACGATCTTGTCGCCCTTCGTCATGATGTCGACTGCACAGCCCACGCCGCAGTATGGACAAATGGACCGCGTCTTTTCTACCGGAAGCTCGACGTCCTTGGCGCGAAGTGCCTTTAGGTCGCCGAGAGCGCCGGTAGGGCACGTCTGTATGCACTGGCCGCAGAAGGTGCACGCGGAGTCTTTGAGGAGTCCGCCGAACTCTGTCGTGATCTGCGTGTCGAAGCCGCGATTCATGATCGAGATCGCGTAGTCGCCTTCTTGTTCGGCGCATACGCGTACGCAGCGGTAGCAGGAGATGCACTGCTCGTAGTCGCGCATGATGAACGGGTTCGGATCGTCATCTCTCGACGTTCCGGACTTATCACCCTCGAAGCGGCCGGTGCGTGCGTCGTAACGATCGACCAGCGTCGTCATTTCCTGAGATGCGTATCCCGCCAGTTCGTTGACGTCGACTTCCCGGTTTTCTGACACGACCATCTCGAGGAGCACGCGCCGGTGCATCTCCAGTTTCCCGCTTCGTGTTGTGACCCGCATGCCGGGTTCTGCCTGGGTCGTGCAAGAGGCGACGGGGTTCCGTGCGCCTTCGAGCTCCACGACGCACAGCCGGCATGCGCCAAACGCATCCAGGCGGTCGTCATAACAGAGCGTCGGGATCTCCTTCTCATGCCGTTCGGAAACTTGGAAAATCGACTCACCCTTCGTGAATTCGACTTCCTCTCCGTCTAGGAACAGCGTCAGTCCGTTACTCATTCGTCGAAACTCCTGCTGCGACGTGTTCTTGGATCGCTTCCGGGAAGTAGCGCACGAGACTTTCTGTGATCAGCGGTGCCGCCTGACCGAGTCCGCACGCGGACGTTTCTTTCATAGTGAGGTTCAAGTCCGCCACTTCATCCAACCAATCTGTGAGATCTTCGGGTCCGGCGTCGCCCGCCAGCCGCTCGGTGAGTCGCTGCGTCCCGATACGGCACGGGAAACACTTCCCGCATGATTCGTGGGCGAAGAACTCCATGGCCTGATGCGCCACTTCGATCATGTCGCGCGTCTCGTCGAAGATCATGATACCTCCCGCCCCGAGAAAAGAACCCTTGGAGCGGATGGATGGCTCGTCGAGCGTGACGTCGAGGTCGTCGCCGGCCAGAAATCCTCCGGATAGCCCCGCCATGGTCACCGCTTGGATCGAGTGTCCTTCTCGGACGCCGCCGGCCCACACGTCAATGAGTGTGGAAAGCGGAAGCCCTAGCGGGACTTCGTAATTGCCCGGGCGGTTCACGTCGCCCGAGAGCGAGATGACCTTGGTTCCCTTGTGGTCGCCCGAGCCGAGACCGGCATACCACTCAGCGCCATTGGCGATGATCGGCGGGAGCGACGCGAGTGTCTCGACGTTATTCACGGCCGTGGGCGTGCCCTCGTAGCCGTGCGTGACGGGGTAGGGTGGGCGGTTCCGCGGGAACGGGTGCGCACCCTCCAGCGAGTTGAGCAAGGACGTTTCCTCACCGCAGATATAGGCACCCGCACCGCGGATGAGATGGATCTTGATTGTTCGTCCGGTGCCGAAACAGTTGTCGCCGAGTACTCCAGCGAGTTCGGCATCTACTATCGCCTTGGCCATGAGTGCGTCCGTTTCCGGATACTCGTAGCGGAGGTAGAGGAACGCGCGTTCAGCGCCTGTGGCGGCACAGGACAAAGCCATGCCTTCGAGCACACCGTGCGGATCATGATCCATGAGTGCGCGGTCCTTGAAGCAGCCGGGCTCGCCTTCGTCCGCATTGCACACCACAGTCTTCGGCCCGCCCTCGGCGTCGGCGACGGCTCGAAGTTTTCGCCCCGTCGGGAAGCCTGCGCCACCGCGCCCGGCCAACCCGCTCTCGTCGATGACCGTGATGATCTCGTCGGGGGTCATCGAGGTGAGCGCTTTCTCGAGCGCGGCGTAGCCGCCGGACGCTCTATAGCCGTCCAGCGTCTTCCGATCAGCGTTCCGGATATGTGCAAAGACACACTCCTCGGTTCCTTCCGGCGCTGCTGGGGGCGCGGGCGTCTCGCGGGCCTCGAGCGCGTCAGCGGAGAGGCCGACGAGTGTCTGGTTGCCAAGCAGTACCGGGATCGGCTCGTCACACCGGCCGCTGCACGGCATGGACGTCGCCCCGTCGATGCTTTCGAGCAGTTCCTCAGCGCCGTGCATGCAGCACACCGGACCCGTGCACACGCGAGGTGCCGTGTGTCCGCCCGGATCACGTGAGAAATGATGATAGAACGTCACCGTCCCGAAGAGATCCGCGATCGGGATGCGGAGGCCGTCGGACACGTCGCGCAGTGCTTCTTCGCTCAGATACCCATCGCGGTCATGGAACGCGTGCAGCAGCGGGAGGAGCGGGGCTTCCCGGTCCTTGAACTCGGTGATCAGCTGCTCATTTGTCTTCAACTAGTCGACTCCTTCGCGACGGCGTGTGACGAGACCGGCAAAGTGCGCCTGGAGAGGGTGCTACGCCATCCCTTGCGGGGCCGGGTGCAGTGGCGGTCGGAGGGGCCGACACGCGCGGAAGCGAACCTCGGACACCCCCAGGGCCGTAGGAGACAACAGTGATTCCCACTCCATGCGTCTTTTCACAGAAAGCTGGAACTCATCATGAAGAAGATCCTGGTCCTGAGTCTCGCGATCGGCCTGACAGGTTGTGGCGATTTCGTCGACGAAGATGGCAACACCAGCATCCGCCAGGTCGCTCAAGGCCTGAAGACCCTAGGTGACCGTGTGGTTGAGATGGGTGAGGCGCTTGAGCGAGACGCCGGAGTGGAAGCCGTAGCGTGGGAGGATCTCGTCAACGCGATTCCCACCGAAGTGGATGGCACCCGGTTGAGTTCGACGGAGGGAGACGAGTCGTCGGACCGCGAAGGAGCGGGCCTGTCCATTGCCCATGCGCACTACGCAGTTCAGGGCGACAGCGCCTTTGTCGGCGTGGCGGACCTCGGAGCACTGCGTAGCGGGGCAGCGCTCGCGCTCAGGTGGGCTGCGCCTCTTTTCGGTCGAGACGACATGGATGGTGAAATCGAGGAGATCGAGGTAGCCGGTTATCCGGCGATCCAGGTCAGGAACGAGAAAGACGACGACCTGCTTGTCGCGGTTCTCGTAGCAGGTCGTTTCGCTGTCATCGCCGGAGCGGACGGACGCATCGACGACGACTTCGTGTGGGACGCCCTCGCCGAGGTCGATTTCGGAATGCTCGAAGACTGGAAGGACTACGGGACGAACTGATGGCTGCCGCCCCCCTCTGTTAAGGGGGGCGGCCCCAGTCACCAAAGACGCTAGGCTAGGCAGGGAACCGCGTCACTCCGAGATAATGGCCGGTCGACCCAGGGCCCCGAGCTGGTCGTTCAGACGGTTCAGCTCACCGTCGAAGAAGGCCTGGATCGCCTGTTTGGCCTCTTCCAGTCGCTCGGTGAGCACCTGATGCACTTCGCCCTGCTGCACTGTCGGAACGAAGTCCGCACCCTTCCAATCGATATCCGATGCTAGGGCGCTGAGACGGCCATATAGACGCATCGGATTGCGGAATGAGTCCTCGCGCGCTCCGGTGAGATTCACATCCACCAGCCGCCCCTCGAGGTCGGTCGCGATGGCCTCCAGTCGTTCCACCTCAGCATGGACTGTAGCGGCGCTCTCGTCTCGCGCGAGCGCTCCCGCCGCGGCCTGTAGCTGCACCCGGGTGTGCTCCATGCGTTCGATCACGGATGTGATGTCGGAAATCTGATCACGCATTTGAAGGCTTACCGCGACCTGGGTACGGATATCTGCCAGCGTTCCGGTGGAGTAGGGATCTTTCAGGACCTCGAACTCTTTAGTGAACTGTTCATCGCCGAGTGTGAGCGTCGCTGTGTACGTCCCCGGTACGGCCAGAGGCCCGCGTTGGCCACGGATCAGGTCGATATCCCACACGTACACGACGCGGTCACCGCCTTGTTCGAGCGGGACGAAGTCTTTCCCTGGCGGCTTCGTGTAGAAACGGGGCAGGCGCGGTGCTGGGTGGCGCAGGTCCCAGTACACCCGATTGATCCCGGCGCGCGCCGGTCCGTTGATTTCTCGAACCACATAGCCGTCTGCGTCACTTATGGTGATGCGGGCCTGTCCCCCGCTGCCTGCGACGAAATAGTTGATGTCTGCTCCGTACCGTGGATCCTGGCCGGTGCTCATGCTGGCCTCGGTCTTGATGCCTTGGACTTCTTGCCAGCGGTACGCGGGCCGGATGTCGAAGAGTTCATTGGACGCCATGGTCTCCGCGTCCAGTGCCCGTAGCGATCCGATGTCGTCCAGGATGTAGAAGCCCCGTCCGTAGGTTCCGATCACCAGATCGTCGAAGCGCTCTTGGACCACCAGCCAGTAGACCGGAGCGGGTGGCATATTGAGGCGCAGCTTCGTCCAATTGTCTCCGTCATCCAATGTCATCCACACCGAGTTGTCGGTGCCGGCGAAGAGCATTCCAGGCCGTTTCGGGTCCTCGCGCACTACATGCACGAACGAGTGGGGAGACGACGGGATGCCATCGCTGATCTTCTCCCAGTTCTCTCCGTAGTCGTCGGTCTTGTAGATCCAAGGATCGAAGTCACCCATTTGGTGCAGGTCGACCGAGATGTACGCTGTGCCCGCGTCGAAACGGGACGGCTCCACATTGGCGATCGTGCCCCACGCAGGGACACCTCCGATGTTCTCTGTCAGGTTGGTCCAGGTCGCTCCGGCGTCACGCGTGAGTTGCACTTGTCCGTCATTCGTGCCGACCCAGATCGTTCCCTGCTCGAGCGGAGATTCTGCGATCGCGAAGACCAGAGAACCGTCGTAGGTCATGAGATTGTCGATGGCTACGCCGCCGGACGACTGCTGATGGTCTTTTAGGTTCAGCGTGAGATCCGGACTGATTGCGTCCCACGAGTGGCCGCCGTTTTCGGTGCGGTGCACGAACTGCGAGCCGACGTAAACGACGTCAGAGTCGTGTGGTGAGATGTGGATGGGGAAGTTCCAGTGCCAGCGAACCGCTAGGTCCGCTGGCGCCCATCCGTAGCCCGCCTCGGGCCACACCCGGACGTTCCGGACCTGTTTGTTGCGATGGTCGTAGATCTCGAGTCCACCATCGTAGCAGCCGGACCAGATGATGTTCGAGTCGTCAGGCAGGGGCTGGGCGAAGCCCGACTCGCAGCCGCCGACGTCCTGCCAGAGTCCGAGGGGGATCGAACCGGTCCTAGAATTCGAAGGGCCGCGGTACGAGTACCCGTCCTGTCGGTTGCCATAGACGTTGTAGGGCACTTCGTCGTCGACGGCGACGTGGTACATCTGGGCGAAGGGCAGGCGGTGCCGGCGAAAGGACTGCCCGTTGTGCGAAACGTTGGTGTTCCCGACGTCGTCCCCGACAATGATGTAGTCGGGATTTGTGGGATCGATCCAGATGTCGTGTGTGTCTCCGCCACCGTTCGGTCCGCCCTGGACGAGCGTCCGCCCACCATCGACGGACATCGAGAAACGGACGCTGATGAAGTAGATCTTGTCCGCGTTCTCCGGGTCTACTCCGATGCGCGTGTAGTACGGCGCGCGCTCATTCATGGTGTGGTTCGTGGAGACGTGCTGCCACGTGCGGCCGTAGTTGTTCGACCGGTATAGGCGGGGTGCGTCTTCTTCCGTCAACACGTAGACCCGCCCCGGATCACTCGGCGCGACTTCGACCGCGATTTTGCCGAGAGTCTGTTCGTTACTGTCTGGAAGCCCACGGCCCACCGAGGAGACCTTCTCCCAAGTGTCGCCACCGTCTTCAGTGCGCCACACGCCGGAGTCGGGGCCACCGGAGTTCAGGCCCCACGTGTTGATGTGTACGTCCCAGATTGAGGCGTACAGGAATCGGGGATTGTTGGAGTCGAGCGCGAGGTCGACGCACCCAGACTCCTCGCTCACATGGAGCACCAGTTCCCAGTTGTCACCGCCGTCTTCGGTGCGGTAGACGCCACGAGTCGCTTGAGGCCCATATGTATGACCCAGCGCACATGCGTAAACGATGTCCGGGTTCGTTGGGTGCACCCGAATGCGCCCGATCCTGCCTGTCTCTTCGAGTCCGACGTTCGCCCACGACGCTCCCGCATCGGTCGACTTATAGATCCCGTCTCCCATCGCGTGAGCAGGGCGGATCAGAAACGTCTCTCCCGTTCCGGCCCAGATCTGGTTGTGGTCAGAGGGAGCCATTGCGAGGGCCGACACCGACGACACTTCTTGGTCATCGAAGATGGGGAACCAGCGAACCCCGCCGTCCTCGGTCTTGAAGAGCCCGCCGGAAGCGCCGCCCGAGTACATGACGAGCGGGTTTCCCGGTTCTCCCAGGACGGAGATCACACGGTTGCCGTCGGGGCCGATGTGGCGGTATGAGAGCCCGGAAAGTTGCGACGGGTCGACGTGCTGGGCCGATGCCAGGGCGGGTGCCACAGCGGGCGCCACAGCAGCGGCGAAAAGTCCCAGTGTCAGGGCCCACGATGATGGGGCAATCAGGCGGTGGAACGACAAGTGCGCACTCCTTGATGCGGGCGTGATTTGAACCCGGACAGAGTGACGCGAGAGGCGGTGCGGCGCCATGGCGATGGAACCTCTTTCGCCTATTATGGTCGAACAATGGGGAATTTCTCTTCACATCCGGTGCCATGATCCGTCCGAACCTTGTCGCCAGTGCCAGCGCAGTCGTCGCTCTCAGTCTGGTCGCAGTGGGCAATGCTGAAGCCCAGTCCTCACGCGCCTGGATTTCCGGTGACCACCATATCCATAGCCGATGGAGTGTGGGCTGGGACACGGAGACGGACCCGCCCACGGCCATCAAGGGTGGAGACGCGATTTACCCGATCGCGATGAACGCCACGATGGCCCGGTACTACGGCCTGAGCTGGATGGTCGGCACTGATCATGGTGGCCCCAACCACTCGAAGGTGAACCGCGAACAGGCGTACCCGGAGCTACTTCTTTCCCGCAAAGCCGTACCCGAGGTTGTGCAATTCTACGCGATGGAGTTCGACACGCCCGGCGCGGATCACAGCAGCATGATCATGCCGCACACGCACGACGAAGCTGAGAAGCTCGAGGAACTCGAGAGCAGTTTTGCGACGAGGGATGCCTGGCCGAGAGATCCGACCCGAAATACCGAGCCCAAGATGATCGAGGCGCTCGAGCATATGCGGGATATGGACGAACCTCCTGTTGTGATCGCCCACCATCCGTCGCGGTCGGCGGACAGCATCGGGGTATACGGGCTGGACGCTCCGGCGGAGTTCCGTAGGTGGAACAACACCGCCCCGAATGTCGCGATTGGCATGGAGGGCGCCCCGGGCCACCAGGCGGTCGTGTTCAGGGCAACGGGTGATTCGGTCACACCCGGACCGCGTGGAGCGTACGGGCGGCAGCCCACCATGGGCGGATTCGATCAGATGACCGCGCGCCTCGGCGGTTTCTGGGACTCGATGCTGGGGGAAGGGCGCCACTGGTGGATTACGGCGAATTCGGACTCTCACGTGAATTGGCGTGAGGGTGGGGCGGACTTCTGGCCAGGCGAGTACTCGAAGACCTATGTCTACGCGGACAAAGCGCACGACGACATTCTGGACGGGATTCGCGGCGGCCGCGTCTTCGTGACGCTCGGTGATCTGGTTTCGGAGTTGTGGGTTACGGCCGAAGCAGGTGGAACTGAAGCCGAAATCGGAGGTGAACTCGAGGTGTCCTCAGGGTCAGACGTCCAGATTTCGGTCCGTGTTCTCGATCCTGCCGGTGAGAACTCGCATGGCGATTCGCCTGAGGTCCGTCGCGTGGACGTCATCATCGGCGAGGTATACGGCCACCTGGACGACCCCACGGTCGACACGAATCCGACGACGGCGATCCTTCAGCGGTTCACGAGCTCCGAGTGGAGCCGTGACGGCGACTACATCGTCGTGAACGTGACGATTCCGAACGTCGATCAGGACATGTATGTCCGTGTCCGTGGCACGAACGGTGACGAGCTCGAGCCGGAGAACGATCCGCCGACCGAAGATCCGTGGGATGACCTCTGGTTCTACTCGAACCCGATCTTTTTGACGGTCCGGTAGGCCTTCCCTGGATGGGATGAGAAACCAGGCCGAGGACTCGGCTAGAGAATGAGGGCGACCTCCGCCACGAGCCCCGGCCCGAAAGCGACCGCCACACATGGCGTTTCAGCTTCCGTCGCGCGGAGGCGCTCTAGGATGAAGAGGAGCGTCGCTGAGGACATGTTGCCGTACTCGGAGAGGATGTCGCGAGACACGTCCAACTCGGCCCGGTCGAGGCCCACGGACGCACCGAACGCGGTGAGCACGCGCGGCCCCCCCGGGTGTACGGCCCAGGATCGGATGTCCTCCATTCCGAGGTCGTGCCCGGCCAACCACTCCGTCAGCCATTTGCCGACGTGCGACTCGATCAGACTGGGGACCCCGGCAGACAGCGTCATCCGGAAGCCGTGGTCGCCCACCTTCCAGGTCATGGCGTCCGAGGAATTCGGGAGGAGCAAGGTCCCCTGGGCCGCCACCCGCCATGGTTCGTCGTCGGCGTGACGCGGTGCGCCTGAGCCAACCAGAGCCGCGGCGCCGTCCGCGAACAACGCGTTGGTCACGATGGCGTCCGGATCCCATCGGTACGACATGTGCAACGAGCACAACTCCACAGCACCCACTAAGACCCGCGCGCTTGGGTCTGATTCGGCGAAAGACCGTGCCACGCGGAGTCCGTTCAGGAATCCGTGGCAGCCCATGAAGCCTACGTGCGTCCGCTCGATGGAGCGGGAGAGGCCCAACGTCTCGATCAGAGAGGCGTCTAGCCCCGGTGAGTAGACGCCGGTGCATGACACGGTGATCAGGTGAGTGACGTCGCCGGGTCGAAGGTCGGATTGGTCCAGTGCATCTTCTGCGGCCCGGTGCAGCAGGCTCGGGGCCGCGGCTTCAAAGACCTCCATCCGGCGAGCCGTGGACGGGCCTTCGTCCGATGAAGTCTCGGCGGGTCGGTAAAACGACTGGCGAGGCTCCCCGGAGGCGAGCAAGACCGAGTGCCTAGTCTGGATGCCCGAACGCTTATAAAGCGCCCGCACCGTTGTTTCTCTGCCTCCACCGGGATGCAGTAGTCCGACCATCATTTCCGCAGCGTTCGCTTGGGTAATCGACTGCTCCGGAACGGCCAGGCCAATGCCCTCTATGCGGAGACTCATGCGGAGGTGCGGAGACGAAGTGGGGATGCGGCCGCGCGCCGCACGAATGGGCCGGCAGCGGTCGGAAAGCGCCGAAGGAGTCTCACTCCAGTCTTGGACAGAAGAGGTCGGCGGAGCGCCCAGGAGACCCCTCGGCAGAAGCGAGTCGAGGCGCCGACCGTGTGGTCGTACTCCTTCTCCCATCGGGACACCAACTGGTCGTCCCAGCTTCTGATTCCCTCTGCGGCGATGGGGCTGAGCACTCGTGCTCCCGCGAGCGCCCACGCGATGCCTTGACCGCTGAATGGCTCCACATACCCCGCCGCGTCTCCCACCGCTAAGAAGCGTTCTCCTCCTTTGGTGCCCTTGCGCGTCAGTTGTGGCGTTCCTTTCCAACCGGCGTCCGGCGTATCCGGAAGCGCGACGAAGCCAGCTTCCTTCAGGATATTCCGGACCAATTCCGTCGGATGAACAGCCTTGCCGATCGCGGGCGCCAAGGCGGCCGCGACGTCGAGCGAGCCGTCTTCGAGCCTCACCAGACCGACGTACCCACGGGGCCCGATCGCCATATGGACGATGCCTCTCGGGTACGCGGCGTCAAGGAGCGGAGAGAGCCCTGAGCCGAGTCGATAGACGGCCCCATATCCGATGCGCGAGTCTGGCGCCACGATGCTCTTGGGTCCGGCATCGCCCAGTCCCGCCTGGAAGGCAGAACCGACGCCGGTCGCGTCCACAACTACACGGGCCGACAGCATGACTTCCGCACCCCCGGACTTGATCGCCACAGAACGGTGACTGGAGCCCGCCCGGCCAAGTCGAGCGCGCACACCCGCGCGGAAGACCGCACCAGCATCCACAGCTGCATCGACCAGCGCTTGGTCTAGAACAGACCTCGAGACCACTAGTGACTGCTGGAGAGAGACGTGGGCGACCTGGGACCAACCTCCGAGCCGGAGGGAGGTGAGCTTCGTGGCACCGGCGCGCATGAGAACGTCCCCCAAACCCGCTTCCTCCAGGACTGTCTGTGCTCCGGAACTCACACAGCAGCCGCAGACCTTCCAGCGCGGAAAGACCTGACGGTCGAGCAGGAGGACCTCTGCCCCCATCGTCGCCAGCTCGAAGGCACAAAGCGCGCCGCTCGGCCCTGCTCCCACGACGATGGCATCCCACTGTGTTTGCTCAAGTGTCATCCAGCGCGCCGCCACGACATCGAGAAGCGTTGTGGCCAACACCTCTGGATATCGACCCCCCTGAGTCCCGCGGTCTCGGCGATCTCCGCGATTTCAGTCAGCGTGAAGGCGCCCTCGACTGATCTCAGTCCGTCGACTCGAGCGACGTCGGAAGTCGTGAACACGTGGAGCGCGACACGTGCGAGCAGATGTCCCACCGAGGTGCGGAGTAGGTCCTGGGCGAACACCGCAGGTGCCGCGCGGCTCATGCGAGTGAGTAGGTCGACTAGGTCTTCTCGACGCAGATGATGAAAAAAGAGTGAGCAACACAACAAGTCGTAGTCGTCCGGGAGAGGTGAGTCGAGAAGGTCGAGTTCGAAGAACTCGATGGCCGGGCCACGCTGCGTTTTTCGTGCACGAGCGAAGTCGAGAGCCACCCGGCTCCGGTCGCATCCGTGGATCTCCACGGACAAGCCAGCCGATGCTGCCCGCCGCTGTAGGGCGTGAACGATGTCCCCGCCGCCACAGGCGAGGTCCAGCACGCGGATGGGCTGGTCCCTCGTCCGACTCAAACGGAGCACCTCCTTCCAGATGCGCCCAGCCGACCAAGAAAGCGCGTTGATGGTCTCGAGCGCGCGTAGCGCACCGTGATGCCGACGTGGATCGAGATCCGAGTCATCCATCAGTTCAGACTGCAGACGGCGCTGGCTCAGATCAGGTAGGATCACGGAGCGTCCCTACCGGTGAGGTACTGGAGTCTCACCGGCAGGGGCTTTTCTCTTCATCCAGCTAACGCGACAGCGGGCTGTCGTTCTGCAACGGAATGATGTCCGCACTCCACTGGTCGTCACCAAGCAGGTGTTTCACGAAGTATTCCGCCCGCAGCCAGAACCAGTAGTTACCCATGTTCCCGTAGCCGTGGCGCATCCCCGGGAAGACGAAGAAATCGAAGCGCTTGTTGGCACGGATCAACGCCTCCGCCATCCGATGTGTACCCGCGTGGTGCACGTTGTTGTCGACGTCGCCTGTTGTGAGTAGGAGGTGCCCTTTCAGATTTGCCGCGAGATCAGAGTTCTTATCGATATCGAACTCGAAGGTCACCTCTCCGTCGTCGTCGATGACTTCCTGCACACCGTGGTGCGTCTCGGACCAATTCCGGTTGTACACGTCGTTGTTGTGATTCCCCGACGACGAGACCGCGACCTTGAAGAAGTCTGGATAGACGAGCATGGCCGCTGTGGACATGAATCCACCGCCCGAGTGGCCATAGATGCCGACGCGGTTCAGATCGACGAAGTCGTGGCGATCTCCCAGTTGCTCTAGGACCGCTTTCTTGTCGTCCAGCCCGTAATCCCGAAGGTTGCCGTATCCGTAGTTGTGGTACCACTTGGAGCGGCCTGGATGGCCGCCTCGGTTCCCGAGCGTGACCACGATTACGCCGAACTGGGCGAGACCCTGCTCAGCCGTGTTCGTCGACCAGAATTTGGATACGGACTCGGTCTGAGGTCCCGGATATACATATGCGACGATGGGATACTGCTTGTTCGGATCGAAGTCGTACGGCTTGTACATGACCCCGTAGATGTCGGTGACGCCGTCGGCGGCCTCGGCCTGGAACGGCTCTGGGAACTGGTACCCCGCTTGGGTGAGGGCGCTGAAGTCGGCCTCTTCGAGATCGAGAACCTTCTGGCCTGCCGCGCTGTAAAGGGCCGACGCCGGTGTCGTGTTCACCCGTGAGTAACTGTTCACGAAGAAACGACGCGACTCGCCCATGCTGAAGCGGTTGTCGTACTCGCCGGGGTTGAGGAGTGTCACGCCTGATCCGTCGAGGTTCACCCGATACAAGTGCTGGTAGTACGGGTCCTCACCGTTCTCGCGGCCGTTTCCGCTCACAAAAAGGTGACCGCGGACCTCATCGACGCCGATCAGGCCCTGCACATGCCAGGGGCCCTGCGTCAGTTGGCCGACCAGCGTGCCGTCCGCCCGGTACCGATAGACATGCGCCCAGCCGTCGCGCTCGGACCACCACAACAGGTCTCCATTGGCGAGCTGGATGGGTGTGCGCGTTTCCATGTAGGTGTTGAGGCGGTCTTCGATGACCGCCGTCACCGCACCCGTGGCCGTATTCGCGACCATGACGTCTGTGCGCTTCCTGTCCCGAGAGATTCGGGTGAACAAAATCTCGTCCGAGCTGTCGGAGAGCCACTGTGACTGCCGCGGTGCATCCGAGTCTGGATAGACGAACTGCTGGTCGCTGAGGACCGACATCATCTGATCCTGCCACGGATCGTCATCGACCTGGACCATGGAGCGGTCTGCGAGGTCGTAGATGAGCAACTCGCTTTGGGTCACGGCTGAATCGCCCGGCATGTCGTACGTGTAGGTCTCGAGTTCGGGGCGATCGTTGCCGACCGAGTGCACGACCCACAGCAGGCCGACCTCGCGTGCATCCCTACGAACGATGGCAAACTTCTGCGAGTCCTTGGACCAGGAGATCCCCGCACGCTTCCGGTCGTCCATGTTCTCGACTTCGGAGACGTTTGTCTCGCCACGGCCCGACCCGCCACCGTAGTCGTAGTACTTCTCCCCGTCGGTCGTGAGCTGAACCTCAGTCACGTCGACGTCCTCTTCGGCCTCTTCTGCCTCGTCACCGCTTTCGCCCCGGCGAGCGTCGAGGATGAGCGCGTAGTCGGCGCCGCTCATCATCCAGAGGTTGTACTGCTTGGCGAAGACGACGGTCTCTCCGTCCGGCGAGACGCTGGCCCAACCCGGGTGACTGTCCGGCTCCTCGTAGTCGTCGAGCTCGCGGAGCGTCTGCGTGGAGACCGTGAACTCGAAGTGGTGCACGAGCTTGTCCGCGCTCTGTCGCCCAGATCGCTCGTCGTCCTGCTCCTCTCCGTCGGTCTCCTCTTCGTCGGCCTCGTCATCGGCCTCTTCGTCCTGAGACGACTCGACCTCGAACTGGAAGACATCGTTGCTTATGAAGCGAATCGATCGGATGGGGAGGTGCTGACCGTCCCACGGGTCTAGTGTAATCCGGGTCAGTTCTGCGGCCATGCGGTCGTTGTCGAAGAGCTGTGCCTTCGTGCCACGAACCGGATCAACCAGGTAGTAGAACGTCCCGTCCGAGTTGTCCCACTGATACCAGAACCGCTCGCCGCCTTCGATCCAATTCGGTGCCACCGTCGTGCTGTGCACCATGTCGGTGAACTTGTAGGGCGCGAATCGCGCGGCGAGGTCAAAGTTGGCAGAACCTGAGCCCCCGACCATTTCCATTTCCTGGGCGGTCAACTCGGGGGCTTCGGTCACGAACATCGATGCGGCTATTACAAAGAACGAGAGTAAGAACCGGGGGCGGCGGCTTCGCGCTTCGGGCATGGAATCGGACTCGTGCTGAGGTGGAATGTACGCTCAACCAAGAGGCTTGGTTTCGTCGTGGATGGCAATGGGTGGCGTGGTCACGCGCGGCCAGCTGCCCCATCTGCGGACTGTCGCATACCAATGCTGTGCGAATAGTGTACGCGCGGAGGCAATATGAGCAGCTCACAAGACACGTCACCTGACTCGCACCAATCACTGATTGACACTCGTGTGCCAGGTATAAATGGGCGTGAGCTCTTCAATAGGATGCGCGATGTCGAGGACATCAGGGCTCATGTGGTCTTCGTCACCGGCGATGCTCTAGATCCAGGCAGGCAGGCGTTCATCCGTGAGACCGGCCTCCCCTGCCTCCTCAAGTCTTTCGAGGTCGTGGACCTCTTGGCGGTGATGGAAGGGGATTGCGAACGCTGGAGGGCTCTCCGGGGGAATATGGCCCGCCGAGTGCAACGTCCCCACGTTGTGCCTACCGACAGTCCAAGCCTAGTTCCACCATCACTCTAGGAAGTGCATGAGCCTCACGAAGAAGTACGAGGGATATTCGTCTTTCTCCTATCTGGAAGCTGGGAAGGACTACAAGTCCTTCGACCTAGCGGACGAGCTCACGCGCGTGCCGCCGTACACGCTTCCGCTGAGCGAAGAGGACGAAACCCGTGTGCGAAGCCTCATCGACGCCAGCCTCTTGGTGTCGATGCACGAGCACGTCGGGGTCTTCCCGGACAAGATCCAAGAGACCCCAGAGTACGCCCGTCACGGCCGTATGCACACGGCGTTCAAGGGGCTCGCAGCGTCCCACTGGGACTGTGTGTTCGACAACCTCATGGACGGGATTTGCCACATCCATTCTTCGTCGGGGTGGCAGTGGGACGATGTCCTCCACGATCTGGGCATGCGGCTCTGTGATCTGGCCCATCAGGACTTCGTCCTTCATTGCCAGCGCATTGGTGATGTCCAGCGTGCGCACGACGAGGGTAAGGTCGCGTGGGTCGCGACCATGGAAGGGGCAGCGATGATCGAACACGATCTGGACCGGATTGATCTGCTGCACGGCTTCGGCCTGCGTTCGCTCGGCATCACCTATTCCGAGTCGAACGCGCTGGGGAACGGACTGAAGGAGGACCGAGACGGGGGCCTCACCAAGTTCGGCCAGCGAGCTGTCCAACGGATGAACAAGGTCGGGCTGCTTATCGACTGCTCGCACTGCGGGGATCAGACGACGCTCGACACGGTGGAGTGGAGCGAAAAGCCGATTGTGCTCTCTCACATCGGCGCGCGTGCGCTTTGGGAATCGAAGAGGCTCGCGCCTGACGACGTGTTGGAAGCTGTAGCTGCGAAGGGAGGGGTGATCGGTATCGAATGCGCGCCGCACACCACGCTCACTGAGAACAACCGAACGCACAATCTCGACGCGTTCATGGAGCACTTCGAATATGTAAAGGCGTTGGTGGGCATCGACCACGTCGGCTTTGGCCCGGATACGGTGTATGGAGACCACGTGGGCTTGCACCACACTTATATGGCTTCGTTATCACTCAAAGACTCGAAGGGTACCACGAAGCCGGGGCAGGAATACGAGGAGGTCGAGTACGTCGAGGGTCTCGAAAACCCAACGGAAGGTTCTCGCAACATCATCCGATGGCTCGTGAAGAACGAGTATTCGGACGAGGACATCGCGAAAGCGATGGGCGGGAACGCGATGCGGGTCATGGAACAGGCCTGGAGCTGAGGATCCGCACCGCGTGGTGGGCCGCATCAGCGGTCCTGATTGCCGCGGCGCCGGTTTCGGCCCAATCGACCGTCCGCTCCGCGCACCTGTTTGCCGACCTCAGTCCGGATGACGGAGGCGCGGAGGTCCGCATTGAGTACGTGTTGGACACGGAGGGCATCGCGCCGCTCCGTTTCGAGTTATTGGAATTCGGCGACGCTTCTGCGGAGGTCTTCTGGTTGGGGGAGCGGGAGACCGGTACACCCATCCGCCTGGAACCAGAAGTTGGGTCGATGCGGGCGACTGACTTTACGCTGAACGTCGGCCCGGGCCCGACGTTTGCGTTCACGGCGCGGTACTGGGTTGCGAACGCGGTCGAGCGGAATGGTGAGCGAGTGAGCGTTCATATACCCGTCCTTGTCGTTGCGCTTCCACCGTCCGAGGGAGGGCCTGACGTATTTCGCGCGGAGGTCGCCTTGCCCGAAGTGTGGGCTGTGTCTGAGAGCTTTCCGACCGGATTGCGCGCTGACCAGGGTGGCGTTCACTCAGTCGAGTTGGCAGTTCTTCCCTCGGTCGTCAGCCTGCGCGCTGATGCGGACGGCCGATGGCGCCCGGGGGTGCCTCTCGCGATCGACCTCGCGGCCGGCTTGATCCTTCTTGTATTCGCCGGCTTCGGGTGGCGTCATTTGAGGGCCAAGCTCTCATGAATGAGCACATCGTCGGGCAGCCCGGGTTCGTCTTTTGGGGCCTCTTCCTCGTGTGTGCGGTCGTCGTCGTGGGCTATGCGGTGTGGTTGTGGTGGGTGGAACACAAATGACGACTCAGATGTGGGTCTTCGTCGGATATTTCGCCGTCGTCTTTGCGATCGGCTGGTATGCCCTGCGGGCCACGCGGAACGAAAAGGACTATTGGATCGCGGGCGGTGAACTCGGGTGGTTCACAGGCGGCGCCACCATGGCAGCAACGCACACATCTGCTGGGACGTTCGTAGGAACGATCGGCGTCATGTACACCGCGGGTTGGTCGTTTGGCTGGGTGCTGCTCGCCATCCCTCTTTCATACTGGTTCATGGTCGCGGTGCTCGCGCCGCGCTTCACAAAGCAGAAAGAGCTGACGCTGCCCGCGTTCATCGAGACTCGTTACTACGGAAAGGGCATTCGGGGCTTGGCCGCGCTGATCATCCTCATTGCGACCGTCGTGTACATCCAGGCGCAGATCGTGGCCGGAGGGCTGATCGCGAACACGGTCTTCGGTGTCTCGACCACCACAGGGATGGTCGCGTTCACCGTCATCCTTCTGGTCTATACCGTCATCGGCGGAATGATCGCAGTCGTCTACACGGATGCGTTCCAGTTGGTCGTGATGGCGCTCGGGGCGGTCTTTGCAGTGCCTCTCGTTCTTCGCCAGGTAGACGGTATCAGCGGTCTGCTGCACCTGGTTGAATCAGCGCACCCGCTGGTGTTCACGTGGGAGACGATGCCCGGGACACTTCTCCTCACCATGGGGCTCTCGTTCTTCCTAGGCGGGATCGCCACGCCGGAGAAGCTGATTCGGCTCTACGCGATGAAAGACATGAGCACGATCCGGCGCGGTATTCTTTTTGCCATCGTGACGATCCTCGGACTCAACCTCTTGGTCTTCATCTTGGCGCTTGCGTCGATTGTACTTTTTCCTGAACTGCCAACGGGCGACCTCGCGATGCCGATGATCGCGACTGCGGTGCTGCCGACCACGCTGGGCGCGGTGATGTTGGCCGCGATTACCGCAGCGATGATGTCGACCGTGGACTCTTTGCTCATTGTCGCCGGCTCTGCGCTTTCGGTGGACATCTACCAGAACCTGTTGAATCCCGACGTGACCCCCGAGCGTCGGATGTGGATCGATCGGGTCGGGATCCTCCTGGTCGGCTCGGTCCCCGTGGTCTTGCTCTTGAGCGGCGTCGGGGAGGGGGAGTTGGTCCAGTTTATCGTCCTGCTTTTCACAGCGCTGATGGCGGCCGCCTTCGTGATGCCGGTCGTCGGTGGAATCGTTTGGCGCCGAGCTACCAAGGAGGGGGCCGCAGCCGCGATGATCGGCGGAGTGGTAGCGACGTTCGCCTGGGAATGGTTTGGACCCGCATCAGTCGAGCCGGTGCTCGCGGGGTTCCTGGCCTCCGCGACGCTCTTTGTCGGGGTCAGCTTGGCCACACCCCCACCACCTCCGTCTGCAATCGCGCCCTACTTCGATTCTTGACACCCCGCGGGGAGCGGGTGAGGCTGGCAGCCTCGCTCATACACTGAGGCCCGCGCCTCAACCCGTTGGAGTGGTCACGGTGAAGCTCATTCGTTTCTTCACGCTGCGCGAGAAACGATGCCGTTCTCGCGGTCATATGCGAGTCGGCAAGGGCCTGTGCCGGCTGGGTGAAAGCATATCCTGAATGGACAGGACGAATTGGACAGGACCGAATGGCGGACGCGCTACTCAAGCCAGTCTACGCCAACGCCCGGGCGAGGCGGTTGGACCTGAAGGCTTCACGCGGCTAGGCAAACAGTTGCAGGCACAGCAAAGGGTGGCGTTTTCAGGACTCGGAACGCCACCCCGGTTGCTGCTCACATGACTGGTTGGAGCGAAGCCTGGCCGCATGCGGCTGAGCCGTAGGCCCCTGAGGCTACCCCAGATCGAAGCGGTCGAGGTTCATCACCTTGTCCCAGGCGGCGACGAAGTCACGCACAAGGGCACCCTGCCCGTCGTCACATCCGTAGACCTCTGCGATCGCGCGTAGCTGGGAGTTCGATCCAAAGATGAGATCCACGCGGGTGCCGGTCCACTTCTTGGCCCCCGTCGCACGATCGCACCCCTCGAACACGTCTTCGGTGTCCGATGCCGCAGCCCATGTTGTGCTCATATCCAGCAGGTTTACGAAGAAATCGTTGGTAAGCGTCTCTGGACGCTCGGTGAAGACACCGTGCGGCGACTGATCGACGTTCGCGTTCAAGACGCGCATGCCACCAACGAGCACCGTCATCTCTGGTGCCGTCAGCGTCATGAGTTGCGCTCGGTCGACCAGCAGCTCTTCCGCAGACACGGTGAACTCGGCTTTCAGGTAATTGCGGAAGCCGTCTGCGATCGGTTCGAGTACGGCTGCCGACTCCACGTCAGTGTGCTCCTGCGATGCGTCCATGCGCCCGGGCGTGAAGGGGACCTCCACCTCGTGCCCGGCATTCTGCGCGGCTTTCTCCACGGCCGCGCAGCCAGCCAGGACAATCGTGTCGGCAAGCGAAACCTTCTTTCCTCCGGATTGAGCATTATTGAACGCCGTCTGGATTGCCTCGAGGGCCTCCAGCACGTTCGTCAGCTGGGCGGGCTGGTTGACTTCCCAGCTCCTCTGTGGCTCGAGACGCAGGCGACCACCGTTCGCTCCACCGCGCTTGTCTGAGCCGCGGAACGTGGCCGCCGACGCCCAGGCGGTCGAGACCAGATGGGAGACTGAAAGCCCCGAAGCGAGGATCTTCGCCTTGAGCGTGGTGATGTCCCCCGCGTCAATCAGTTCATGGTCGACCGCGGGGATCGGATCCTGCCAAATGAGTTCCTCAGTTGGAGCGAGGGCTCCGAGGTAGCGAGTGCGAGGACCCATGTCGCGGTGTGTCAGCTTGAACCAGGCCCGGGCGAACGCGTCTGCCAACTGCTCTGGGTTCTCATGGAAGCGCCTGGCGATCGGCTCGTAGATCGGGTCTGACCGAAGCGCGAGGTCCGCCGTGGTCATGATGGGTGCGTGCCGCTTCAACGGATCGTGTGCATCCGGTACCGCCTGCGCTGCGGCAGGGTCGGTCGGAATCCATTGCCAGGCTCCGGCAGGGCTCTTCACGAGAGTCCACTCGTAGCCGAACAGGGTGTCCAAGTAGCTGTGATCCCACTGGGTCGGCGTCGGAGTCCACGCGCCCTCGATTCCGCTGGTGATCGCATCGACGCCCAAGCCGCTGCCGAAGCTGTTCTTCCAGCCGAGGCCCTGCTCTTCGATGCTGGCGCCCTCGGGCTCTGCGCCGACGAGCCCGGCATCGCCAGCGCCGTGGCACTTACCGAACGTGTGTCCGCCGGCGATGAGTGCGACGGTCTCTTCGTCGTTCATGGCCATGCGCCCGAATGTCTCACGAATATCGCGCCCGGAAGCGACAGGGCTCGGTTCTCCGTTCGGCCCTTCCGGGTTCACGTAGATCAGCCCCATCTGAACGGCGGCGAGAGGTCTCTCTAGGTCACGCTCACCAGAGTATCTCTTGTCACCGAGCCACTCAGTCTCGGCTCCCCAATAGATGTCTGCCTCGGGTTCCCAGATGTCCTCACGTCCACCGGCGAACCCGAAGGGCTTGAACCCCATCGACTCCAGGGCACAGTCGCCCGCGAATATCATGAGGTCGGCCCAGGAGATCTTGCTGCCGTACTTCTGCTTGATCGGCCAAAGCAGTCGGCGCGCCTTGTCGAGGTTTCCGTTATCAGGCCAGCTATTGAGAGGCGCGAAGCGTTGGGTGCCCGAGGACGCGCCGCCGCGGCCGTCTCCGGTGCGGTAGGTGCCAGCGCTGTGCCAGGACATCCGAATGAAGAGAGGTCCATAGTGACCGTAATCGGCCGGCCACCATGCCTGCGATGTAGTCATAAGCTCGAAAAGGTCCTTCTTGAGGACCTCGATATCGAGCTTCTTAAATTCATTCGCGTAGTTGAACGCGTTGCCCATGGGGTCGGACACGGGAGAGTTCTGGTGGAGGACCGAGAGGTCCAGCTGGTTCGGCCACCAGTCGCGGTTCGACGTACCCTCCGCAGTCGTGGGTATGTCGACATCGTGCATGACGGGGCATTTGCCTGCAGTCTCGCCAGCATGTTCGTCCATGGGTCTTCCTATATCGTGGTGCGTTGAGTGGTCTCGACGACCGATAATTGTCCGCGAATTTAGATATTACGTCAAATTACTGATGATTGTGTGAGGCATAAGCAGCGTTTAAGAGTGCTCCGAAGTCGTTCAGAGGAACGCGAGAATGCTCATCTGGCCACCACACGCGGGACAGAGAAGCGGCAGCACCTCAAGATCCGAGCGAGCAGGGTGGCCCAGCGGACACGAGCGGAGCTGGAGGGCGAGTGGGCTCAGCATCGGTGGAAGACTCTGGTCCTGGGCTCAGCAGCTGGGCAGTGGGTATCTCGGCTTGGAGACTGCCGAAGTGGATTACCCCGGCCCGGAGTCCGGCATTCGGGGCGAGCACCCCATGGTAGCGGTGCGATCGAGGCGATGATATTGCGACCCATTTTGGCGGCGATGATCACCGTCTCGACGCACTCTTTAGTCTTTAAAGCCGTTGCAGACGAGGGGTAGCAATTCTTCGTCGACGGGCGCCCGAGCCGAACCCGGTACGCCCAGCCCTACGATGCGGGGGCGCGGGCCGAGCTGCGCGAGATCAGCGAGCGCCTCATCGGGCGCTGAGCCGGCCAAATGCAAGGCGGGGGCATGGAACCCAACGTCCACGCCCCCGCCCCTGTAGCCACCCGCTGAGGCTAGGCGCTCGGCAGAGTCGACTCCCACTCGACCATGCGACGTACGTGATCCGGGGTAGGCATCCGTCCCCGTCCCCCACCCAGGTTGTCGATCATGTGCTCGGGGTCGCCCGTGCCCGGACAGGCGACGGAAATAGCCGGGTGGGCCACGGCATATTTGAGCATGAACTGCGCCCAGGTATGCGCATCGAACTCAGCCGCCCACTCCGGGAGCTCCCGATCGCCAATCCGTGACCACATGCGGCTCCGCCCGAAGGGCAGATAGACCAGCACCCCGATCCCTTGATCCTGGGCCAAGGGAAGGATCCGCTCCTCCACACCGCGGTTATCGATCGCGTAGTCGATGCCAATGAAGTCGATCGGATAGTCCCGCATCACCTGCTCCAACTCGCCGTACTGCCTTGCGCTCGTCGTGGTGATGCCGATGTAGCGGATCCGGCCTTCGTCCTTGTATTCCTTCAGGATCCCGAGTTGCGTCGCCGGATCACCCATGTTGTGCACTTGATTGAGGTCGATCACGTCGCGGCGCATGCGCTCGAACGACCGCTCGATCTGCTCACGCACGGCTGCGGGGTCGGCCTCCGAACTCCCTCTCCCGACCACATTCACCTTCGTGGCCCAGAAGATGTCGTCGCCGAATCCGTCTTCGTCGCCCCACTGGCCCCCGTATTCCTCGGAGCCACCCCCGCCGTATCCGGCCGCGCTGTCGAAGAGTCGTCCCACACCCTCGGCATCCTTCGCGAGCTCGTGCATGACGGCCCGATGGTCGGCGAGCTCCTCAACTGACGAATTACTGTTGATCCACCGCCCACCGAGTCCGATGACGGGAAGTTGCTCGCCACTCGAGGGAATGGGTCGCGTGTTCACCGCGCCGTCCTGCAGTGCCATGAGCAGGTTGGGCTTCAGGCCGAGGGCTGCGGTAGCAGTAGCGCTGAGTCGAAGCCAATCGCGTCGAGTGATCATGGGCAATCCAGGCAGGTGTAAACGGAATGAAACTTGTGGGTACTTCGATGACCCCGTGGGACTGCGGATCGTTGAGGAATGGACCCCAATCAGCCGGCGGCGGTTCCCCCAGGCGGGGCCGGCGATCGACTAGACCGCCCGGCTCGTCTCCGCCGCCAGCGCCTGGACGCTGAACCGCATCTGGCCGCTCAACTCTACGTCGGTAGCCCGTACCGCTCCCGTAGTGCTGCCACGCCCTCTGGGCGCCCAAGGACCGTGAGGCGATCGCCTTCTGCCAACGAGGTATCACCGCTCGGGAATAACAACTGGTCGTCCCGGCGCAACATGGCAATCAGCGTGCCTTCCGGGAGCGACACCTCGCGAAGCTTCCGTCCAATCAAATCAGCCCCGCCCCGATCGGACTTGAGGGTAATGACGAGCATGCGCTCGTTCCGGAAGAGTGCTTCTTTGAGTTCCTCGTCACTCGAGGCCGCTAGCCACTCATCCATAAACGCATCTTGATCAACGCGCCGGGCAATCTGAGCCAGAATCCGGAGATGCAGCCCGGGATCCTCTTCCGGACTGGCGAGGAAGAAGACCGCTCGCACGACTTCATCCGGAGCGATCTCAGCTTGCCCCTCGAAGTCGACCCCGCCTGGTACACGGGCCAGCAGAACGCTCGGAGAACGCAGAAGGTCTGAGCGCATATGGGGAAGCGCGGCACCGTGTGACACGGGTGTCCCTCCCCGACGCGTCCCTTCCAAGAACCCTGAGCACAATTCATCAGACGCCAACGGCAGTGTCTTGGCCATGCGCTGCGCGGCTAATCCCGCAAGTTTCTCGAAGAGTACCGGGCCTTTGACATCGAGCACATCGGCCTCTGTCAGCAGCTCTTCGAATGGATCTGCTTCACGCGGCCCACGTTCCTTGATGATCTCCCGCAACTCGCGATCTAGGCCGTCATATCGTTGGCGTCCCAAGCGCTCGAAGACATGGAAAATGGCACCTTCGCGCGACACTCGGTCTCGAGCGTAGTAGGTGAACCACATCGCTCCGAAGGTGATCAGCCCTCCAGTAAACAGGGTCGGCAGAATACCCATGTTCACAATCAGCCAGAAGGATCCGAGTATCCCGACGATCTGGATGCCAGGATACAGCGGAGATCGAAATCCGGGATCGTACGATTCGATGCCGCTCTCACGCATGACGATGACGGCCAGGCAGGCAAGCGCGAACATGACGAGCTTAAACGCACTCGCCAGCTTCGCGATCTTAGTCGGATCGAATAGAGTGACGCACAGCAAGATCAAGAGCACCGTGACGACAATGCCCAGCGTTGGTGTTCCACGCGCTCCGATCTTCCCAAAAACATCGGGAAGGAGTCGATCGCGACCCATGGCAAGCGGATAGCGCGACGCCGACAGGACCCCTGCATTCGCTACCGATGAAAAGGCGAGCACGGCCGCCACCGTCATGACCAACCTTCCCCACGGCCCGACTAGGGCTTCAGCAACGGTGGCGACCGGTGTCAGATCGCCCCCGTTTGCGGCCAAGACATCGATCCCGACCACGCCGATCATGACGGACGTGCCCACGGTGTAGACCACAACGATGGTCGCAAACGCCAGGAACATGCCGAGCGGGAGGTTCCTTTCTGGATCCTTAACCTCCTCTGCGACACTGGAGACTTTGGTGAGCCCCATGTAGCTGACGATCACTAAGCCGGCGGTACCGATCACCCCCGTACTGCCGGAATCATAGAAACCCTCGAATTGCGCGAACTCCATCTGCATGAGCCCGAATCCGCAGAACCAGAGCAGCAAGATCAACAACCCGATCAGCAGCAGAACCTGAAACGATCCGCTCTTTTTCGCTCCGAAGTAGTTCACCACGCCGAAGAAGATGGCGAACGCTGCGGCGATGGGGCCGAGCTCCAGGCCTGGAAAAAAGAGGTGCAAATAGGCACCGACACCCACCAAGGCGAAGGCGGACTTCAGGATGAGCGCGATCCACGTCCCGAAGCCGCCGATCGTGCCCACCAGAGGCCCCATACTCCGATCCAGGAAGTAATAGATCCCTCCTGCCTTCGGCATGGCCGTCGCAAGTTCGACTTTGCTCAGAAGTCCGGGCAAAAGAATGAGCGCCGCCAACAGGTACGAGAGCGGCATCGCGGGACCGGCACCTGCGGCTGCGATGCCCGGCAACAAGAAGAAGCCGGAGCTGAGCGTGGCACCCGTAGCCAAAGCGTATACATCCCACAGGCCGAGTTGCTTCTCGAGCGATTGCGGGTTCGCCGGACCTCGGTGCGCGTCAGCCATGGGCAGCATCCATCGTGAAGAGACGGACGTGCTGGCGCGCTCCATTCGGTCCAGTGCTGAGTTGGATGGCGGGCGCCTTGGTTGGTTTTGTGTCTAGGGGAAAAGACCATGCGCCCAGGGCGGACAAGCGCGCAAGGCGTCCGTCCACGGTGAGCAATGGAGGGTAAGTAACCGCAACACATTTTCGTCCCGATGGGCACCACGTGACGGTCGGCTGATGCATGTGCTCGGGGCCGGGCACGGGTCCAGCTGGGCAGAGGGTATCTCTGCTTGGGGTCTGCGCCGGTCCTCCTACCTGTCCGAGTCCGTCACCGTCCTCGCCTTGATCCATCGGTCGAACCACTTGGCCTGTTCCTGATCCAAGTAGATGCGGTGACGGGGCTCGCGAATCCCGTGGCCTTCGCGCGGGAAGCGTAGGAATTCCACGTCGTTGCCCATCTTCTTGAGCGCACGGAAGTACTCCTCACCCTGAGTGATCGGCACGCGCGCATCTTCCTCGCCGTGCGTGATGAGCAGAGGCGTCGTCACGTTTACCGCATACTCGATCGGCGAAAACTCCTCGAAGGTCTCTTTCGTCTCCCAGGGCAGCCCGCCGAACCCGAACTCGAGTAGGAAGGGGATGTCGGTCTGTCCGTAGAATGCATACCAATCGGAGATCGCGGCATGACCGATCGCCGCCTTGAAGCGATCGGTCTGCGTGATACTCCAGAAGGTCATGAAACCACCGTAGCTGCCGCCCATGATCGCGAGCTGATCCGGATCAGCGATCCCCATGTCCACGACATGGTCGACGCCCTCCATCAGGTCCTCGAAATCCTTGCCGCCCCAGTCCATATAGTTGGCGTTGGAGAACTCGTAGCTACGGCCGGAACTGCCCCGCGGATTGCCGCGTAGCACCGCGTAACCGCGCGCGGCCCAAATCTGCGAGCCTGAATTGAAGGCTTTCGAGTAACGGCCGTGAGGACCACCATGAACCTGGAGGATCATGGGGTAGCTCTGTCCTTCGACGTAGTCGAGCGGGTAGGTGAGCACACCCTCGATCTCCCAGCCGTCCGCGCCCTCCCAGGTCAACAGCTCCGACCGCGCGATGTCGAAGTCTTCCATCTCACCGGTCGGGCTGAGCACGTGCTCGATGTTCGACCCGTCGGCATCTGCGATGAAGACCTCACCCGTGGTGTAGGGCGAGCTCCCGGTGAAGATCAGCTTGGTGCCGTCGTCGGAGAGCGTTGTGCCGCCGTAGATGAAGTCGTCGTCGGGCAGGATCATCTCGGGCTCGCCGCCTGTGGCGGACATCTTATACAGATGCGACGAGAGTCCGTTCGCCACCGTGAACAGGATCTCGCTGCCATCCTCGGACCAACGCACACCGGATGCCGAGAGGTTGACGTCTAGCGTGAGGTTTCGAGGCTCACCGCCGGACACAGCCACGACAAAGACATCGTTCTGGGCGGCGCCGCCGTTCTCGACGAGCGAGCCGGTGTAGGCGATCCGGGTCCCGTCCGGCGACCACACCGGCCCACCATCCGACCCAGCGTTGCTCGCGCTGAGATTGCGAGGCTCGCCACCGTCGGCTGCGATGATCAGGACGTCGGAGTTGTCGCTACGATCAGGATCACCCATCTGCGTCTGCGTCCGGTTCGACGTAAACGCGATCCACTCTCCGTCAGGCGACCACTGCGGTCCCTGGTGGTCGAACTCTCCCTCTGTGATCTGCGTCTTCTCACCCGTCTCCGAATCGTACACCCAGAGATGCCGCCAGGTGAGCTTCACCTCAGCGTAATACGCGTCGTCCTTCTTCTCTGTCCGCTCTTCCCATTCTTCTTTGTCGACACGCTCAGATTCCTCGGCGTACGCGATCATCGAGAAGTCCCGGGTGAACGAGCCGCTGTTCGGAGCTTCGTCATCATCGAAGAACGCCACCGCTTCACCACCACGCAGTGAAATCGCCCAGTACTGATTCTCCGCGTCATCACCCTCGCCACGGCGGGAGCTGAAAAGGACGCGACCATCCGGCAACCACCGCGGATTACTCTCGCCACGCGCGGAGTTCGTCAGTTGGATCGACTCATTGGCCTCGAGGTCGTGGACCCATACGTGCGTGACGCTCTCCCATTCCTCCGTGTCCATCTCCCGCTTGGTGAAGACCACCTTGCTGTTGTCGGGGGACAGCCGGTACCCGCTCCACGCCGGTAGGAGGAGAGACTCTTCCATCGTCATGCGCTTCTTGGCCCCATCCTGTGCGAGAGCCGAGCTCGCAGCCACAGCGAAGAGTGCGAGCGCTGATACGATGGTCCGTCCGTTGCTTCTCACGGGATCCTTCCTCCGACTCGAGTACGTGTACTTTGCAACATTGGCCGCGTGGACGCGCCTCGCAACGCTAGACAGCTCTCTCCTTGCGTGTACACAGGAGCGCACACCACGGTCGCGAAACAGGAGTCGATGAGCGCTTGGCGACTAACGACAACGAACACTCGGGACCGCCTGACGTCACCTCCAGGCCTTCGTACACGGTACAGCTCTCCCCTTCTCACCGGGTGACCTGGACGGCGGCGTCAGACATCAATGTCCAGCAAAGGGGCCTGGTATTCCAAGACGTCCCGAGCCTCGACGTTGAACCCATCCTCCTCTCTATCCAGAAGCGCCCGATCCCTGGCCTGCACCGCATCGAGAGCCCGCCGATGGAGAAACGCTCGCAGGATTCGTTCGATGAGCGCTGAACGAAACTCAGCGCCCGGCACGCCATCCAGTTGTTTGAGCACATCCTTAGATCGTGTGATCGATGTCTTCACTTTCCTGCCACCGGTATCCTACCAACGTGAACACGCCCACAACGAGCTTCTGATCGCCTCGTCGCTCTCTCATTGGGGTCGCGACTTCACCGGGTCCCGCACATGTCACAATCGGCCCTCATCCGGACCATGGCTTAGGGCTGATTCCTCCCCTAGGAGCGCCGCACCGAGCAAGAGGCTATTCTGGGCCCGCACCCTAGTCCGATTGGGTCCGCGGTAGGAATCCAAACAATCCAAGAAGCTGGAGGCGGCCATGCGCCGAATCATCCTTTCTCTCGGTGTGGTACTTCTCGCCTCAGTCCCCGCGTCCGCTCAAACAGGGCGGCAGCTGACGTTGGAAGACTACTACAGTGTGAAGAGCGTCGGCTCTCCGCTGATCTCCCCCGAGGGTGATTGGGTCGCCTATACCGTCTCGCTTCGCATCGAGGAGACCAACGGGACAGCGACTGAGTCGTGGATCGCTCGAGCCGACGGATCGGCCGAGCCCGTGCGAGTTCAGCGCAACGGCCAAGACGTGTCCGACCCTCGCTGGGCCGCAGATGGTCTCCTGCGAGTCAGCCATCAGGACCTTACGTGGCTGGTCGATCCATCGCGCCTGAGCGAACCCGCCGTCCGCGACAACAGCGTCGACCCGGATGGTCCCACCAGCCCAGACGGACGCTGGCTCGCGATTACGCGAGACACGCCGATGCCGGCGGTTGCACAGCCAGAACTGACGGCCTTCGAGCAGCGACACGAAGAGCGCTTCAAAGGAGAGGCTTTCGACTGGTACCCTTTCCGCCGCGACCGCCAAAGCTTCCCACTGCCTGACCCTGACGTTCAGCCTTTGACGGAAATCTTCCTCACGCCCGCCGCGGGCTCGGGTGAAGCTCGACAGCTGACAAGCCTGGGACTGCGACCGAGTGGCGTGCAGTGGCGGCCGGACGGGAGTTCACTGCTCTTCAGCGCCGACGAAGCCGTGCTCGACGAACTGGCCTACGGCCGGTCAGACCTCTTCATGGTCACGGTGGAAGGGCAGCTCACCCGCCTCACCGATGACGGCTACACCTACTCGGGAGCAGGTTTCTCACCCGACGGTCGGTGGATTTCGTATACGCGTGGCTTCGGCACCAACATGATCATCGACCGTAAGCTGAGGCACGGCGGACCCCGCGACCTCTACATCCGACCGGCCGACGGCGGAGACCCCGTCAACCTCACGGCCGACTGGGATCTGGATGCGGGTGCGCCGATGTGGTCGCCGGACAGTCGCTACATCTACCTCGTCACCGGTATCGGCGGCGGGAGGCACCTCTTCCGAGTCTCCCCAGACGGAGGCGGAGTCGAGCAGGTCACGACGGGTGAACGCCGAATCCAAGGGCTAGATATCGATCAGTCGTTCCAACGCATGACGTACGCCGTCGGCGAGTTCGAGCGCCCTTCTGACATCTATGTAGCAGACATCGACGGACAGAACGAGCGCCGACTGACCGACGTGCACGAGGACTTCCTATCCGAGGTCGAGTTAGCCAGTCGCCCTTCGGAGCGCATCCTCTACACGAGTTACGACGGCACACCGGTCGAGGGATTCCTGCTGTACCCCTACGGCTACGACCCTGAGGCCGGCACGTACCCACTGATCGTCGTCAACCACGGAGGGCCGCACAGCGCCTCGGGATACGGCTTCAACTTCAAGAACATGCTGTTCGCCGCAAACGGGTACTTCGTATTCCTACCCAACTTCCGCAGCTCGACAGGCTACGGGGACGACTTCAAATGGGGAACGTGGGGAGCCTGGGGCACCAACGACGGCGAAGACGTGCTGGCTGGCGTCGACCACCTCATCGAGCAATACCCGATCGACCGAGATCGCGTGGGCTCGACCGGCCACTCGTACGGCGGCATCCTGACCAACTGGCTGATCACCCGATATCCGGACCGCTTCAAGGCTGCCGTGCCCGGCGCAGGCGCCTCGAACTGGACGAGCAACTACGCGCTATCGGATGTCGCTCGCACGAAGGAGATGGAGTTCCTCGGACCGCCCTGGGATCCGGAAGCCAGAGAGGTCATGATCCGGCAGTCCGCCTACCTCAACTCTGGTGGAGTAAAGGCCGCCACGTTGTTCGTGCACGGAGAGGACGACTACCGCGTTCCGTTGGAGGGGTCGATCCAGCTCTACACGTCGCTCAAGAAGCAGCGGGTGCCCACGAAGCTCATCATCTACGAGGGCATGGCGCATGGCATCCGCGGTCACTGGAACAACGTGCACCGGATGATCAACGAGCTCGGGTGGTGGGAGACGTATCTGAAGCCGATGGGGACGGTGCCGGTGAGCGATAGGGATCGCTGACGCGAATCAGCGTCCCGCGACGAGCTCCTGATAGCCCGGATGCTCTCGTAGGTCATCAAAAGCCGGGTCGAGTTCCAGGAACTGGATCGTCTCCTCAACGGCGGGTCGGTCAACGGTTGGAATATCCGCTAGGCACTACAAACCGGGATACAGCCGGGCGGGAAAGATCCGGGTAGGGGCCCTGCCGGGCCCCTACCCGTCCTTCATTCGGTCAGTTCTGCGGACGCTGTATCACGTACTCACTTGGCGGCTCGGCGCCGAGGAGGTGCGTCACGAAGTAGTCCCAGCGCTTCCGCACGAAGTACGGTTCGTTGAGCCCGTGGGCCCGATTCGGCGCGATGAGCAGATCGAAGTCCTTGTTGGCCTTGATCAACTCGTCCACGACCTGGATGGTCATGGCAGGGTGGACGTTGTCGTCCATGTCGCCGTGCATCAGCAGCAACTTCCCCTGGAGGTTCGCGACATGCGACTTGTTCGCCTCTTCCTGGAAGTTGTCGACGCCCGTGTCCTCGTCGCGCGTCAGCTCACCCTGGTACTTCTCCGCCCAGTAGATGTTGTAGGTGGCGTTGTCGTGGTTGCCAGCACCCGACACGCCGACCTTGAAGAAGTCCGGGAAGCGGAACATGGCGTCGGCGGTCGCGAAGCCCCCGCCCGAGTGTCCGTACATCCCCACGCGGTCGATATCGATGACCGGATACCGCGCCGCGAGCTGCTGGATGGCCGTAATGTGATCCGGCAGTCCGTTGTCGTTGAAGTCACCGTAGTAGTTGTCGTGGAAGGCCTTCGACCTCCACGGCGTCCCCATGTGATCGAGCTGGATCACGATGAAGCCGAGCTGTGCGAGCGCGAAGTCGTCTCCACCGCCGCGGTAGTTCCACGCCCGCCCGACCGAGCCGACCTGTGGGCCCGGATAGATATGCGAGATGATCGGGTATTCCGCTTCCGGATCGAGGTTCGGCGGGAAGTAGATCAGCCCGTAGAGGTCCGTGATGCCGTCACGAGCTTTCACGGTGAAGACCTCCGCCGGCTGGAAGTCGAGCTCTGCCGTCAGGCGGTCCACATTGGCTGCTTCGAGCGGCATGATCGTCCGCCCATCGGCTCCGGACTTCAGTGCGATCTGCGCCGGTACGTCGATCTGAGACCAGCGATCTACAAAGACGGATCCGTCCGGTGACCAGGTGATCTCGTGGTGGCCTTCTTGTGGGGTCACCAGCGTCAGACCTGACCCATCCCGATTGATCCGATACATGTACGCCTCATAGATGAACCGGTCCGCCTCGCGACCCCGCGCAATGAAGTAGATCTGACCCGAGGCCTCATCGACGCGGAGGACTCGCTCGACCATCCATGCACCCGAGGTGAGCTGGGTCTTCACTGCGCCGTCGGCGCCGAGCATGTACAGATGGGCCCACCCGTCACGCTGCGACCACCAGAGGACGTCATCGTTCTGGAACACGTACCAAGACGCCGGATCGAGTCGAGTGCCGTGGCCCATCTCGACGTAGGTCTTGCCCGTCTCGTGAGCCAGAATGCGCTCCGCTCCGGTGTTCACGTTCACGGCCGTGAGCCACATGTTCTTATATCCGCGATCGGTAGACGTCACGTAGAGCGTCGCACCGTCATCACTCCAGGCGGAGTCCGGCACGGAGCCCGCGTACGACGACTGAAGGGGCCGCTCCGCAAAGCCTACGGCGACGTTGCTCGCTACCTGCGGAAGGGGAGACCCACCGTCACCATCTGTGGTGGCAGCGACATCCAGTGACACGATATGAATGCCCGGGTACGGGATGATCGAGTCGCCCGGAAGTGCGTAGGGGTAGGAGAAGTGTTCTGGACGCTGCGGGGTCATGGAGAGGTAGTGATGGTGCTCTACTTCCCGCTCATCGTCTCTCGATACGGCCACGCGCCGCGAGTCGGGCGACCAACTGACCGAAGGGCGTCGTGGGCCGGGATTCCGCAGCTGACTGGGGCGTGGCGCCCCGAGTCCGTAGGAGTTGTACTCCTCTCCATCCGTCGTGACGCGGATCGAGTCTCCGCCACCCGTCGGGCGAACGTAGAGGTCGTAGTCGACCACGAATGCCTCCCACAATCCGTCGGGCGACTCGACGTAGGGGGTGTCGCTCGCGACGGTATCTCCGACCATGCAGGAGTACTGGACGATGTTGCACGTGAACTGCTGCTTCCGAGCGGCGAACTCGATCGTGCGGAGTTCCTCGCCGAACTCGAAATTGTCAAAGGGCAGCTTCGTGCCGACGTAAGACGTGTCGTCCGCCATGGACATCGCGGAGGCGAGGCGGTGGTGGTCGAAGAGCTGGCGTCGGGCACCCGCACCCGGATCAACGAAGATGAACTCGTGCCCTTCACCCAAGCTGTTTCGGTACCAGAAGCGCCGCCCGTCTTCCAGCCAGTTTGGGTTCACTTGGTCGTTCGACACCATCGGTGTCGTGTGCCAAGAAAGGAAGCGCTCGGCTCTGTTATAGTCGACTTCCTGGGCGGCCGCGGGCTCGGGGATCGACCCGAGAATCGCCAAGGTGAGGGCGACCGAGGCCGCCCAACGGAGTATGCTCATGGTGTTCTCCTGCACATGGGAAATGAAGTGTGTGTCGCGGATGCTCATCCGTTCCGTGCCCGCCACGCCGGGAGGGCCTCGCGTTCGGGTCCCCTCGGAATCTGGGTCGTATCAGATCGGTCGAGGGCGATGATCCAGATGTTCTGGCCGCCGCCTCGGTCGGATGTGAAGGCCACACGCGCCCCGTCCGGTGAGAATCGCGGCTGCGCGTCGAACGCCATCCCCGAAGGAAGCTGGGCCGCGTCACCACCTGCGATCGGCATGGTGAAAAGGTCCCCGAGGAAATCGAATACGATGGTGCGCCCGTCCGGACTCACGTCGAGCGACATCCAGGAGCCTTCATCGAGATCGACGTTGAGCGATCGGCTCTCCTCCCACCCTTCGAGCGGAAGTGGCCGTTTGCTTCGGTCTCCCGAATCAGCTGTTTGCTGCGAGGCGAGGGGAGACGAGACCGCCGCGAGCAGCATGGTGGTCAGGAGGGTCAGTGTCGGCGTGTGCGTTTGGCTCATGGGTTCTCTCGGAGTGGACTGGGATCCGCACCGCTACAGAGTAGGCGGCTTCTAAGGCGCGGGCGAGGGCATCCGCGGGCCGGCAACGGAGGGAACCAGACGGGAGGCGCTGGAACGAAGTAGGGAGCAGGCTCTGGCCCGTCGTCCGATCGCGAGTAGCTTTTCCGCCCGTTTTCTACATCGACCGGACCGACAGCATGAAAGCTCATTCCCTACCGCAGTTCAGCGCACTTCTTCTCGCATTGTTCGTCCAGCCCTCTGGAGCTCAAGAAGCCCCGGAGGCTTGGGACGTCACCATCGCCCGTGGCGACTCGTACGAGGTCGACTTCACGACCGACGAGGGCACGTGGATGAGTACCGACGTGTCCCCAGACGGCCAGTGGATCGCCTTCGACCTCCTCGGTAGCGTCTATCGGATCCCGATCTCTGGTGGTCAGGCGGAGCTTTTGACACGAGACGCCGGAGTCTCTGTCGGTTATCACCCCCGCTACTCGCCCGACGGGCAGACAATCGCGTTCATCTCCGATCGGAACGGGCAGAACAACCTCTGGATCATGGACTCCGACGGCTCGAACCCTCGCGCCGTGGTGGAAGACCAGGCTACGAAATTCTTCGAGCCGACCTGGACGCCCGACGGTGACTACATCGTCGTAAGGAAGGCCCGTCGCTCGACGACTCCTGGAAGCCCGAGCCAGTCCGGCATATGGATGTACCACCGCGACGGGGGAAGCGGCATCGAGCTCGTCGCGACGGGCGACGAATCGGGCGCGGCATGGCCATCGGTCTCGCAGGATGGCCGCTACCTGTATTTCCATGTGAGCCGAAGCCCGTTCATGGCGTCGACGCGGGACGCGACGTCCGGTTCGTGGCAGGTCCGTCGGAAGGATCTGGAGTCGGGCCTCGTGATTTCGATCACTTCAGGTGAGGCCCAACAGCAAGGCCGCGCATCGAGCGGCGGCGGCTACGCGGCGGAAGTCGACCCGAGCGGACGCTACGTGGCCTTCGTGCGCCGCATTCCCAACGGCACGATTTCCTTCAAGGGCCACCAGTTCGGCCCTCGCTCCGCGCTATGGCTCCGCGACCTGGCGACCGGGACCGAGCGTGTCGTCATGGACCCGATCGAGCAGGACATGGCGGAAGGCATGAAGACGCTGCGCATCGTTCCGGGCTACGACTGGACGCCCGACGGTGGCGCCATCGTGCTGTCTCAGGGCGGTCAGATCCGGCGTGTGGACGTGGGTACAGGCGACGTCACGACGATTCCGTTTTCCGCGCGCATTCAGCGAACCGTCTCGGAGCAGACGAAAGCGGAGTTCCGGATTACCGACGAGCCGTTCCAGGCGCGCTTCCTGCGCTGGTACGCTGCTTCGCCCGACGGAGGCACCCTAGCCTTCCAGGCGATCGGACGGGTCTATACCCAGTCGCTGCCCCAGGGGACTCCGAGCAGAGTCACACCGGACAGCTTCGAACCATTCGAGCACGCACCGACCTGGTCGCCCGACGGCCGATGGATCGCGTTCACGAGCTGGGACGACGTCGAGGGCGGTCATGTCTGGCGGGTGGCCGCGGGTGGAGGTAGTCCTCAGCAGATCACGACCGAAGCGGCTGAGTACCTCAACCCGGTATGGAGTCCGGACGGCTCGTACCTGGTCGTAGCCCGCGGTACGGGCGCTCCCTTCCGCGGCCGTGGTGCGGCCCACAATCCCTTCTGGGATCTGGTGAGCGTTCCGGCCGGTGGCGGTGAAATCACCGTGGTCGCGACGACGGGTTTAGAGGGCGGCAGTTCACGCAGCCAGGTCTCTCGCGCGTCGTTCGGTCCCGCCGGGAGAATCTTCTTCCCGGATCGGGTGGCCGTCGAGGGCGAGAACGGGGTCCGCACCGGAGTGGTTTCGGTCCGACCGGACGGGAGTGACCGACGGGTGCATGCGACCATGCGCTTTGCGGACGAGGCGGTGGTCTCCCCGGACGGCTCGTGGGTAGCGTTCCAGGAAGGAGACAACGTGTACGTGGCGCCCTTTCCCTACAACTCCATGGGCGGCGACCCACTCGAGTTGGACAAGAGTGGGGGTACCGTCCCGATCCGTCAGGTCAGCACTGAGGGTGGTCTGTATCCGACCTGGCGCGGAAACGACGTGCTCGACTTCGGCAGCGGACCGCACTTCTTCAGCTACCGGCCCGATGATGAAACGACGGACAGCGTCGACGTGACGCTCATGGTCGACCGACGTATTCCAGACGGATCGATCGCGCTGACGAACGCGCGCATCGTCACGCTCGACAACCGGCAGGTGATCGAGCGAGGCACCGTCGTCGTGCGTGGGTCCCGGATTGAGTGCGTGGGCAACTGTGACACGGGCGGTGCCGACGAGGTCATGGACTTGGCGGGCGCAACGATTATCCCTGGGTTCGTAGACATGCACGCGCACCACTACCGCGAGCACCGGGGCCTTCAGCCTCAGCATGACTTCGAGCAGGCCGTGTACCTCGCATATGGCGTCACCACGAACCTCGACAACTCGATGTGGTCGCAAAACGTCTTCCCGACCGGAGAGCTGATTCGGGCCGGTGGGCTCGTGGGTCCCAGGACCTACAGCAGCGGCGATCCGCTCTACGCAGGAGACGGCGGGCGGCAGAACGAGATCACCAGCTACGAAGTCGCCGATCAGAACGTGGGTCGCCTAGCCGACTGGGGGGCCGTGGCGATCAAGCAGTACCTCCAGCCGCGTCGGGATCAGCGGCAGTGGATCTCCGATGCGGCTCGAAAGCGCGGCCTCATGCTTACATCAGAGGGATCGGATCTGCCGTACAACATGAGCATGATCATGGACGGTCAGACCGGCTTCGAGCACCCGATGAGCTACATGCCGCTCCATAGCGACGCCGCCAAATTCTTCGGAGCGACCAAGACAGTCTATTCGCCGACGTTCATCGTGGGAGGAGCGGGTGCCTGGAACGAGGAGTACTTCTTCCAGGAATCCGATGTCTGGGAGGATCCGAAGCAGCAGACGTGGATGCCGTGGCGTCAGGTGATTCCGCACACGAGGCGGCGCGTGCTCCGGCCCGACACCGACTACAGCTTCCCCTTCATCGCTCAGGGTCTGGCCGACGTCATCGCGGAGGGTGGCTACGGGGCCATTGGTTCACATGGTCAGATGCACGGCATCGGATCGCACTGGGAAATCTGGATGACCGAGGCCGGAACCGGACCGATGGGTGCGCTCGAGGTCGCGAGTCTGCACGGAGCGTACTTCCTCGGCGCTCAGGACGATCTCGGCTCGATAACCGTGGGCAAGCTCGCGGACCTGATCGTGTTGAATTCCAACCCACTCGACGACATCCGCAACACGACCGACATGCGCTACGTCATGCAGGGCGGCGTGGTGTACGACGCCGACTCGCTCGATGAGGTCTGGCCGGTAGCCAAGCCGTACGGCGAGCGTTGGTGGGTCGACCCGACCGGATGGCTCGCGGACGACCGACCCGTCAATTACTGGGAAAACAACCGCTGAGGTAGGCGGGCCGGATCATCGACCCGGCCCGCGCCTCGCTGCGAACGGATAGGAAATTCCACGGCGAGCTTTAAGCATTTTTTAAATGCGATACAGCATTTAAATAATATTTTTCAAACACTTAGGATCAACATGCCTTCTATTCCAACCCCTTATTGGAACCTGCATGCTTTCCCATATACGTTAAATGAAGACCACTCGGTTGTTCTCCGGGCAGGATACATTGAGGCAAGTCCCAATGTTGAGTTTAAGGGCAATATTTTATATTACCAAGGATTGGGAGATTCGATATTGAATCATGACCCTCTCTTTTTAGCCTTAAGGGAAATTGGGTATAAAGTGATCGCTTTCGATTATATGGGGCAAGGGGGGTCAGAAGGTTCAATGAATCGTACGACGATTCAAGGAATCAATGAAATAGGCGATTTAGTTTGGAAAGAATTTGCAACCGTCTCGGGGCAACAGGAGCCTCAGATGAATATCATTGGATGGTCTGCGGGGGGCTTGGCCGCTTATCGGAGGGCTTGTTTTAGTAAAAAGGACGTACGGAAGGTCATTCTGATTGCCCCTGGGATTGCGGTTAATTGCATTGTGGGAGAAGGATTAAAAAGTTTTCCCCCAAACAAAATCACGCTCCGAACTTTGACGAATGCAAAACCCACTGCTCAAGAGGATCCCCACGTCGACCCCATTGAACCTCAGAGCCCCGTAGAGGTTCCTTTGTTTACCCTAAATTTATTGAAAACTGCGTGGCTTTCTCAGCGAGCCTGGAAAATTCCAAAGCACATACAGGGGCATGCCTTTTTATCAGGGCCCAATGATAGTTATGTGGATGCAGGAAAAACCTTGAAGGTCATTCAAAGTAATGCTTCTCATTTTAAAACCCATATGTTTTCAGAAGCTCTTCATGAAATAGATAATGAAACGCCTCGAGTTGCGAATAAGTTTCGCCAAAAAGTTTTACAGTTCTTAAATGAAAAATAACTATCTTAAGTTGCTACTCGTTGGAACCTGTCTTTATCTTGCTGTCTGTCCTCATCTTTGTGGAACGAAATACCAGGTAGGGTAACGGATAGGAAATTCAACGGCCAAGTGAGATGAGAGGCGAGCGCGGACAGCGTGAGGCATGGGCTGCGGATCATGGGGCTACGGCTCTGGCCCGAGCGCAGCCCGAGCGGAGTCACGCACAGTGCTCAGAAGTGGGAGGGCGACGAGGGGATGTCGAAATGCACGGAAGGGAGCGCCCGGTGGCGGAACATGTTCGGACAGAGTGGAGAGGGGCTCAGTCGTCGAAGTCGCCGGGCAGTGACGAGTCGAATACGAACACTGGGATCCGCTCGGCCTGGGCAGGCTCGAAGGCCGGGGTCTGGCCCGAGGAGGAAGTCTCCTTTCGGGGTCTGCCGAAGTGAATTACGGTGGCCCGGAGTCCGGCATTCGGAGCGAGCACCCCATGGTAGTGGTGGCGATGGAGGCGGGCCGAATAAATCTTCGATTTTAACGAAAACCGTTCGGCGCATTTTATTTGATTAACACTGACAGCTGCTAAACGATTAGAGTGATTCGTAGGTTTTTATAAGAGGCTATTGTACATTTACCAAATAGCTAAAATAATTTATCCTAGTGGGGTTGAGGTTGGAACCATACAAAATATGGGAATTGTAAAGTAGTATGTCGAAATTGCCCAAAGAGCATAAGTTTATTGATCTTTCAGATTACGGAAGGCCCCTTGCGCGGCTTATCGCCAATTCCCTAAAAGAAACTGCATACACGCCTATCGATGTCACAATATGGTTTATCATTTCCGGGCTGATCGCTGTTGCTTGTATCTTATTGGAATATTATTGGGCGGCGGGTTTTTTCTTGTTGTTTAAATCGATCCTAGATGCTGCCGATGGCGAGCTGGCGAGAATAAGGGGCACGCCTTCGTACACAGGGCGCTATCTCGACTCTGTGGCAGATATACTATTGAACATGCTCATTTTTATGGCATTGTGGTATATCTCGGAAGTTCATTTTGTGTACTGTTTGTTGGCATTTGTAGGAATTCAATTGCAAGGCACACTCTATAATTATTACTACGTAATTTTGAGAAATAATGTGAATGGCGATACAACCAGTAGGATTTTCGAAAATGAAACTCCAACTGCTCTGAAGGGAGAAGCCCAGAAGAATGTAGCTATTCTATTCGGGATCTATAAAGCGCTTTATGGTGTTTTTGATAAAACAATTTATGCTTTAGATTCGAACGCTTCTACAGGAAGGCGACTTCCAAATATTATGATGACAGCTTTGTCAACTTTTGGTCTTGGTTTTCAGCTCCTCATAATAAGTGTGATGTTGGTTGTGGGCTACAAGGAGTATATCGTGTATTTCTTTTTATGGTACTCCGTGATGATCCTCGTGTTTGTCGGTATTAGAAGACTGATTGAAATGTTTTAAATACGATTGTTGCGCTGTTTGGGGACTAGGTAAGGATGTTCGACAATGATTCTTGGCACCCGGCTGGGAGCGGGCGAGGCTGGCAGGCCCGCTGTGAGGGCCGCGGGCCGGCCCCCATCAGTAGGATCCGATGGTCCCTTTCGCGGCTTGGCGCAGGCGCATGGAGTCGTACCCGACCCCACCCTTGAAGACCGTGACGACGTCATAGATCGTGGTAGGGTCAGAGGTGGGATCCCCGCGAATTACCACCAGATCCGCGAGCTTACCGGGCTCCACGGAACCGAAGCGATGCTCTTCCCCGAGGATGCGGGCACCGTTCAGCGTGAGGATCTGAACCACCTCGGGGGCGGAAAAGCCTGCCTCCAAGAGCATCTCATAGTTGCGCAGGTTGCCGAAGCCGGGGAGGTATCCGGTACCCCACGGGTCCGACCCGGCACCCAGGAGGCCGCCCGCCTCCACGAACATCCGTTCCCATCGCATCATCTTGTTGATGAGCCGGGGAGGCACGATGAGCCCGCCGTCCGCCAGATTCGCGTGGGTCCGCTCCACTTCCTGTCGCGTGAGGGGCTTCAACATCTCCATCGCCTGGGGAGGCAGCGTGGCCCGAGCTGGTGTGAAGGTCTCGTAGACCCCAAGCGTGGAGACGACCGCCGCACCTGCCGCTACGATGCGCTCGATACTCTCCCGGACGTCAGCGGACTCTACGTCCAAGTCGGCCTGGATCCTCATGTTTTCGGGCGGACACACGTCCGGCAACTTGCCCGGCACGTAGTCGGAATTGGTGATGTAGCCGTGCTGTAGAGCGTCCAGGCCCATCTCCGCGGCTTCGGTGAATGTGACGGAGCACAGGTGTCCGGTGATCTTCATCCCCAGGCGGTGCGCCTCGTCGATACCCGCCGCCAGCACCTCGCGGCTGGTGCCCCCCACGAACTTCATCCACGTGGCCCCCTCGGAAAACCAGTAGCGGATGACTCGCCGCACTTCTTCCGGGTCGTTCACGATCCGCTGATTTCCAGGCAGAGGTGGGCCACCGTTCAGGTACGGCCCGGTACGGTAGATCCGCGGCCCCGGCGTCAAGCCGGCCTCGATCGTTTGGGCGAGGTTGAGATCGTAATAGGGAAACTGGCTGCCCGCCGGCATGGCGCTGGTGACGCCCATGGCCAAGTACAACATGGGCCCCTCGACGGGCATGGGGGTCATCTGCTCCACCCCGCCGAAGTACAAGTGCTCATGGAGCGAAACGAGCCCGGGTATGAGCGTGTGGCCGGCGAGGTCCAGGACCTGGGCTCCCTCCGGCACGTCGGCGCTTTCGGTCGGTCCCACGGAGACGATGCGCTCACCCTGGATCACGACGGTCTGGTCCTCGAGTATCGGACCTCCGGTCCCGTCGAGGAGCCGCGCATGGATCAGGGCCACGGTGCTGGACTGCACCGAGATGAAGGGTGACAGAGGGGAGAGGGGAGCCGCGTCCGGTGGTGTCTCCTGCGCCCCAAGGGGAACCGACGTCAGGACGGTGACGACGAGGGCCGTGAGGAAGTGGGAGGTGGTGGGTCGGGGCGGCCTCACGGTGTGTCTCCAGAACTGCGGGAAGTGGGTCGGGGGCCGGTAGGGCTCCTCATGGAGGTGGTGATGGTGGCGACTCACCTACAGACGGTCAAACCGGTCTGGTGGTGACGCTCCCTATGGGTCCATTCTCTCCCACCATGAGACACGCTTCCGTAGCCGGCCGGATAGGAAATTCAACGGCCCAAATGAGGTGAGAGGCGAGCGGGGACAGCGTGAGGCATGGGCTGCGGATCATGGGGCTGCGGATTTGGCCCGAGCGCAGCCCGAGCGGAGTCGCGCACAGTGCTCAGATGTGGGAGGGG